>NZ_WTEW01000015.1:0-68866 GCF_009795865.1 Gilliamella sp. Pas-s27 | reverse complement strand
CCACTGATTGTTGTTTGAATTCGATACTAAATTTTTTGACCATGATATTTGTCTCCTATGATTTTTGTTTATATCATAGAGGCGAATTTTTTCCACTTTTTTGGCGAGGATCATTCAAACTATCTGCGGTAAATCCTCTAACTAATCCCGCATCTAAAGAAATAAATGACTTTATTCTCGGATCTGACATGTTTTTATTTAATTGTGGGTTATCTAGTCCAAGTTCACTCACTAATTGGCAAGCTTTTAAATGTGAATTTATAGTGCAATCTTGTTTAAAAAGATCTGTATCAAACCTTGCTCCGGCAAGTACAGCTACTGTCCAACCGCCAAGGGAATGTCCAATAGATGAAATTTTGTTCATATCAATATGGTTTGCTAAAATTTCATCTATTTGTAACGCATCAATAGTTTTACTTAGATCTTGAGGACGTAACCACAATTTACTAGATTGAGTAATATTTTTATTAAAATAAGTAGTTCCGGGATGATTAGGTGCAGCAACAATATATCCCTTATCTGCTAGTTCATAAGCAAGCCAATTTAAACTTTGCCAACTTCCTCCATAACCATGTGAAATAACAATTAAAGGATGTTTATGATAATTTGAAAGAGGTGCAGCATTAGGAATAACTTTAGAACCATAAAAAACGGCGTTGTCACCAATAGCTACTGCTCTTTGTTGATTATTTGTCGGATACCATATTGCAATATTTAAAGGTCTACTGTCTTCTTTGCTATAATAGATTTCCTTAAAGCCTACATTTGAATAAGCATAGTTGAAAAAGGGAAAAGACAAAATAAGCGAATAAAGCAAAAAGTATAGTTTAGTTATTAAATTAATTCCTATTTAACAATGTTTCTCTTTTTTACTGCTATAGTGTAAATAATAAATAGAAAAAATCAGTAATTATTAGATATTTTTATTGGAAATAATTAATTGCTAAATAGTATGAAACTTTAATATTACGACCAAATTAGAATTTCAAGATTAGATTTGGAAATTATAACGATTAATGACTATCTTTTTTGATTTGTTCCTTATGGTATAGATAATAAGCTCCACGAGATACCATCCGTAATTGAAAAATAAGATCTTCAATTAATTTTTGTCTTTGTACTGTGTCAAAATCAATTGCTTCAGCTCCTGCATTAAAAGCAATAGTTACCATTGCTTCTGCTTGAGCTTCATTGTAATGGTGAGGCATCTGGTTAGCATTATCAAGATAATCAACAAGCTCTACAATAAAGTGTTGAATCTCTCTAGCTATAGCAGAGCGAAAAGCCGATGATGTACCGGCTTTTTCACGAAGAAGTAACAAAAATACTTTAGGATTTTTATCGATAAACTCGATAAACGTAGTAACAGATGTTCTTAGTACACTACCGCCTTTTTCAATACGCTTACGTGCTTGGCGCAACAATTGACGAAGAGTTAAACCACTTTCGTCAACCATGGCCAAACCTAATTCATCCATATCACGAAAATGGCGATAAAACGAAGTTGCCGCAATACCAGCCTCACGGGCAACTTCTCGTAAACTTAAACTATTAAAACCTTGCTCTGCATTAAGTTGATTAAATGCCGCCTCAATTAACGTACGGCGAGTTCTTTCTTTTTGTTGAGCGCGAATACCTATGCCTGTCTTGATATTTTTCATTTAATAGCTCAATCCTAATCGTTTAGATGTAACCTAACATTAATTTGCTACTTTTAACAATCGCTCTTTTTCAGCAAGTACTTTCGGCATATGCTCTCGAATAGTTTTAGCTATTGTTTCATAACGAGAACGTAGCGGCGATCCAGGACGATAAATCAAAGTAATACTACGCGAAGGTACCGGATCTGAACATGGAATATAACAAATATTATCACGAATCCTCTCATTAGGAGCAGCAAGTTCTGGAAATAAAGTAATACCTCGACCAGCAGCAATCATACTTCGAAGCGTTTCAAGGCTAGTTGCTTTGAACTGCTTATCTTCATCAATACCAACTTGGAAACAATATCCCATAGCATGATCACGTAAACAGTGTCCATCTTCTAACATTAAGAATTTTTGCCCTTTTAAATTAGATAATTTAATAGTTTTTTTACTAGCTAATTCGTTACCAGCAGGAACAGCTAAAAACATAGGTTCTTCAAATAATGGCAGTTCAATAAATTGTGTTGTTTCTTTAACTTGTGCAACAATAGCACAATCAAGTTTACCACTTTCAAGCTGAGCAACAATACTAGCAGTTTGAGCTTCATGTAAATAAAGTTCTAATTGAGGGAACGACTCATGTAAAACACTAATAACATGAGGCAAAAGGTAAGGTGCTATAGTAGGAATTAAACCGATATGCATTGGCCCAGACATTTCTTCACCTTGGCGACTTGCCATCTCTTTTAGAATTTGAATATTCCGTAAAATTTCTTTCGCTTGTTCAACTAACATCATACCCGTTTGAGTAAATAATACTTTGCGGCTAGTACGTTCTAATAACATTACGCCTAATTCATCTTCTAACTTTCTAATTTGACCACTAAGAGTTGGCTGACTCACATTGCACGCATCTGCAGCTTTGCGAAAATGACGAAATTCAGCTAACGAAACAAAATATTCCAAATCACGAATATTCATAACATCCCCAATAGGTTATTAGTTAATAGTATATACTCATATAACTTTCAGTGTAGTATAACAAATAGCATTTAAGAAACACCAAAAATTTCTTAAATTATAATACGTTATAAAGTACATTCTGTGAAACAAAAACAAATAAATAAAAGTTTTGAGTATGAGTTTATTTAATTTTAATCAGCTACTTAAAATACTTTAACTAGAGCAAAACAAAATTTTTCGCTTTTAATTAAATACTGCTAATATGACTATTGTTGATAATTATATTAAAAAAATCAAATATAATATTTGATCCATTTAATAAATTTATAATTTTATTAAATCAATAAACGCCGTTTTCAAGAAACATGGAAAATTATTGGCAATTACGATATAATCGCACGCTACACTAGAATTAAGCCAAAAACACTTTTTGAGGTGCACTATTTTTAAACAAGTATCACGTTTTTATCAAAAAATTTTTCGCCATGAAAAAAACAAAAAACAACAAAAAATTGGCTATGTGTCCATTTCACGTAATGAACATAATATATCCCGTAACGATATTAGTGCAAATGCATTAAAGGTCCTTCATCGATTAAACAAGCAAGGATACGAAGCTTATTTAGTTGGAGGATGTATCAGAGATCTCATGTTAGGTAAAATACCGAAGGACTTTGATATCACAACTAATGCGACACCAGAACAAATTCAAAAAATATTCCGTAACTGTCGCTTGGTAGGAAGACGATTCCGTCTTGCCCATATTATGTTCGGTAAAGAAATTATTGAAGTAGCTACCTTTCGAGGTGATCATAACTACCAAGATGGGCAAAACAATGTTGCTAAACGTTCTCAATCAGGAATGTTAATCCGTGATAATGTTTACGGAACCATTGAGCAAGATGCAATTCGTCGAGATTTTACTATGAATGCACTTTATTACAATGTAAAAGACTTTACATTGCGTGATTATTGCGGAGGGTTAAAAGATTTACAAAAAGGTATTATTCGATTAATTGGCGATCCACAAACACGTTATCAAGAAGATCCTGTTAGGATGCTAAGAACAGTCCGTTTTGCAGCAAAACTTAATATGCAAATTGAGCCAACCACAGCTGAGCCAATCAAATACTTGGCATCATTATTAAAAAATATTCCATCAGCTCGGCTTTTTGATGAAACCCTTAAACTGTTACAAACAGGAAATGGCTACAAAACTTATAAGTTATTAAGAGAATATCATCTGTTTGAACAACTATTTCCCGTTATTACGCGTTTATTTACCAATAACACTAACAGTCGTTTAGAACAAATCATCGAACAAGCCTTAAAAAATACTGATTATCGTATTGCTAATAACAAACGAGTCAATCCTGCATTTTTATTTGCAACTTTTTTTTGGTACCCTATTATTGAACAAGCTCAAGCAATGAGTGCCGAAAGTGGGCTGCCGTTTTATGATTCATTTTCAATGGCAATTAACGAAGTGCTAAGCGAACAATGTAAAATTATTGCTATACCTAGACGATTAACTACTGTAATGGGTGACATTTGGCGTTTACAGTTGCGTATGAAGAAACGAGATGGTAAACGTGCATTTGCTATTTTGGAGCATCCTAAATTTAGAGCTGCTTATGATCTTTTAGAAATACGAGCTTCAATTGAAAAAGGCGAACTATTAGAATTAGCAAAATGGTGGGACGAGTTTCAATTTACTTCGATTGAAAAAAGAATAATGATGGTAAAGCAGTTAAGTAAAATGAATAAACGCAAGAGCAGACGTTAATTTTTAATTCGCACTTTTATAAATAACAGCTATAATGCAGCAATTAAAATAATCATAATAACGTTTAGATCATTGATGAAAAAATTAGCGCCTTCTCTTATTGCAATAGTTATTACTATTTCCTTATATAACAACTCTAGTTATGCAATAGGTTTACCTAAAAATTCTATTAGCAATAATCCTCAATGTCTTATAGACGTTCCTAGGTTTGATCGCCCTTTAGTCAATGGAGATATAAACACCTTACCTGTAAATGTTGAAGCTAACCAATTAAAAGCATTCTATCCCAGTATTGCCATATACAACGGTGAAGTATTAATAGAACAAGGTAACCGTACAGTTCAAGCAGATAAAGTAACAATCGATACCCAAGATAACAATAATAGAATAGTAAAGTTAGAAGGCGATATTACTTATCAAGATAATTTAATACAAATGAAAGGCGATGTTGCATCAATGAATCTAAATAATAATGATGCCAATATGAGCCCAAGTCAATATCAACTTGTCAATAGACTTGGTCGCGGTAATGCCGATCAAATGAAATTCGAAAAAAATCGATATATTATTTTAAAAAATGGCAACTATACATCTTGCCCTGTCAATGATAGTATTTGGAACATCAAGGGAACAACTGTCATTCATGATAATGAAGAACAATTATTAGAAGTATGGAATGCCATATTTAGTATTGGCAAAGTCCCGGTTCTATATTCACCTTATTTACAATTACCAACTGGAGATAAACGTCGTTCAGGACTATTAATGCCTAATTTTAGCTATGATAGTATTGATGGCATTGATTTTTCAATACCAGTTTATTGGAACATTGCCCCCAATTACGATGCAACATTTACGCCTAGAGTCTTGCAAAAACGTGGAGTTCAATTACAAACAGAATTTCGCTATTTAAATGAATTAGGCTTAGGCACACTTGCATTTGACTGGCTACAACACGATAGTAAATATAGTGAGGATAGAAATAATCATACCAATGGTAACAATTATGATAACAATAGCCACCGTTGGTTATTCCATTGGAAAAATGAAGAATTAATTAATTATAATTGGCGTTTCTATGCTGATACAACTCGAGTTAGTGACAATCAGTATCTAACAAACCTAAATTCTAAATACGCATCCCAAACTGCAGGATATTTAACACAGTTTTATAAAATGGCTTATAATGACGAAAGTTGGGATATTACTTTAGGCTATAGACATTTTCAACCATTTCATTCGGGGCTAAAAAACTCTCTTTATCAAACTGAACCACAACTGGATGTGAGTTATTACAATAATGATTTGGGACCATTCAAATTTAGAACATTTTCTCAAATATCTCGCTTTTTGACTTCTGGAGAAAATAAACCTAAGGCATGGAGGACTCATATTGAACCAACGCTAAATTATACCTTAACCAATTCTTGGTCATCGTTAACTTCAGAAGTAGGGTTTATGGCAACCCATTACAATCAAGATAATATTAAGAAAGAAATTGAACAATATAAATATTTAAACAAAAGCGTAAATCGTTTTTTACCCAAATTTAGTATTGATGGTAAAGTCATCTTTGAGCGTGACATACCTTTTATCGATGGTTATACACAAACCTTAGAACCTCGAGTAAAATACATATATATTCCATATCGAAACCAGTCTAATATTAGCAACTATGACTCCACTATATTACAATCCGATTATATTGGTCTATTTAGAGATCAGCCCTATAGTGGTTTAGATAGGATTGCCTCAACCAATAAAATATCCACAGGGTTAACCACTCGATTCTATAATGAAAATAAGATTGAAAAATTTAACTTATCAATCGGGCAAATTACTTATTTTACTAAATCAAAAACGAGTGAACATAATAACGATTTAGACGAAAACTCTGATACAGGTAGCATCACTTGGGCATCTGATAATTTTTGGCGTATAAGTGATGATATAATCTTCCGAAGTGGCGTCCAATATGATACCAGAATTGATACAATTTCGTTAGCTAACACAATATTTGAATATCGCCCATCAGGCGATAAATTAATGCAATTATCTTATCGCTATGCAAACCGTAACTATATTGGCACTGTTGATAAAAATCCTTCTTATAGAGGCTATAAGCAAGATATTTCTCAAGCAGGAATAATGACTACTTGGCCATTATCGCAAACCGTTAGTGCTGTTGGCTCATATTATTATGACGTAAAATTAGAGCAAACCACTGATAGCTTTGTTGGTTTACACTATAGTGATTGTTGTTGGGGAATGACGGTTCAATATGGTAGAAAGCTAACCGATTGGGACAATATTTCTCGAAAAAGTAAATATGAAAATAAACTGTCTGTTAATTTTGAACTAAAAGGGTTAGGTAATAATCGAGATACTAAAGCTAAAATGCTGAATTTTGGTAAATTACCATACACAACAGCATTTGAGTAAAATATTTCTTTAAATATAAATTATCGATAAATTTATTGCAGACTATCAATGCTGCAACAATAAAATGAGTTGAATCAATATGAAATTATTAAAACTATTTATCGCGTTAAGTCTAAGTTTCAGTTTGGGAATTATGACTCCATTATCTGCTAATGCAGCACCCAAGATTGTCGAAAAAGTTGCAGCAATTGTTAATAATAATGTCATTTTAGAGAGTGATGTTAATGATATGCTAAAAACAATTAAAGCAAGCACCGATTCTAAAAACCTACCTGATGATAAAGTGCTTAGAAAACAAATTATTGATCGTTTAATTATTGAAAATCTAATTTTACAGAAAGCAGCTAAAGCTAAAATTACGGTTAGTGATGATGAAGTAACCAATGCCATTGATAGAATTGCAGCAGAAAATGGTATGACCATCGATCAACTTCGAAGCAAACTGTCGACAATGGGAATCAGTTATAGCTCCTATCGCGAAAGAATCCACAATGACATGTTAATTGAAGAAACTCGAATGCACGAAGTAAAACCGAGAATCAAAGTTTCAGAAAAAGAAGTAGAAAATTTAGCAAAAAATATTGCTCGCCAACCAACTAACAATATTGATGTTAAAATTAGTCATATTTTGATTTCCATTCCGGAGAAAGCATCTAAACAACAAATTGATAGCGCTCTAAATAAAGCTCAAGATATTATCAATCGAGCTCAAAAAGGTGAAAATTTTGCTAAATTAGCCACTTCATATTCAAACGATGATCTTGCTTTAAAAGGTGGTAGTATGGGCTGGCATAAACTTAACGAATTACCTACACTCTTTGAAGAGCGTTTAATTCGCGCACCCAAAGGTAGTATTATTGGCCCAATCCGTTCTGGCGTTGGTTTACACATTATAAAAGTTGATGATACTCGTTCAGAAGCGCCAAAAACCATCACAATTCAAGAAGTTAATGCACGCCATATTTTGGTTAAAACAAACGTCCTAGTTACAGACAAAATTGCACAACAAAAACTAAACGATATTCGTAAATCAATTACTAGTGGTGTAACAACTTTTGAAGCTGCGGCTAAAGCAAATTCTGAAGATAGAGGATCAGCCGAAAAAGGCGGTAATTTGGGTTGGAATCGACCTGAAATTTATGATAATGGATTTAGAAATGGCTTAGCTCAGCTAAAAAAAGGTCAAATTAGTCAACCTGTAAAATCATCTTATGGTTGGCATTTAATTCAATTAATCGATACAAGACAAACAGATGGAACAAATGCAATGAAAAAGGATCAAGCTTATCGACTTATTTTTAATCGTAAGTTTTCTGAAGAAGCCCAAGCATGGATTCAAGAAATAAAAGGTGACGCATATATCAAAATTACGGGTGAAGATAAACATGAATAATCGTGTACATCAAGGACACTTTGCTCGTAAAAGATTTGGACAAAATTTTTTACATGATGATTACATTATCGAAAGTATTGTTGCAGCAATACAGCCTAAAAAGGACCAAGCTCTAGTTGAAATTGGTCCAGGGCTTGCAGCATTAACAGTACCTATAAGTAAATATGTTGATCATTTGACTGTTATAGAAATCGATAGAGATCTAGCGGGTAGATTAATTGAAAATCCAATTTTACGCAATAAACTAACTATTATAAAACAAGATGCTCTAACTTTTGACTTTAATCAATTGTCAGTTCAATTAAGAAAGCCACTGAGAGTATTTGGTAACTTACCCTATAATATCTCAACACCTTTGGTGTTCCATTTATTTGAGCATGCAAATATTATTTCAGATATGCATTTTATGCTACAAAAGGAAGTAGTTACACGGCTAGTAGCGGCTCCTAATAGCAAAAACTATGGCAGACTTAGTGTTATGGCACAATATTATTGTCAAATTATTCCTGTATTGGAAGTTCCTCCTACGTCTTTTAAGCCTGCACCAAAGGTAGATTCTGCGGTAGTTAAATTAATACCATATAAAGAGAAACCTTATCTAGTCAAGGATATAAAAATTCTTTCTCGATTAACTACAGAAGCATTTAATCAAAGACGAAAAACTATCCGCAATAGTCTAAGTAATATGTTTACTATAGAACAATTAACCGAATTAAATATAGATCCAAATTTACGTGCAGAAAACCTATCAGTACAACAATACTGTCAACTAGCAAACGCATGGAAATAAAACTATGGCAAATTTTCTCATTGGTGATATTCATGGATGTTATGATGAATTTATGCGATTGCTTGAAAAGGCTAAATTTTCGTCATCGGACACTTTATGGCTAACTGGAGATCTCGTTGCTAGAGGACCAAAATCACTAGAAGTTCTAAGATTTGTCAAACATAATAACGACCGAATTCGATTGGTATTGGGTAATCATGACCTACATTTATTATCTATTTACGCCAATGTAACACCTGCGAAAAAAAAAGATAATCTTGAAGACATCATTCATGCACCAGATTTTGATGAATTAATAAATTGGTTACGTAAGCAACCTTTGATTCAAATCGACGAATCATTAAAGCTAATTATGACTCATGCGGGTATTTCACCGCAATGGGATCTTAAAACATTGAAAAAATGTTCTCATGATTTAAACGTTATTTTATCTAGTGACTCTTATGTCCTATTCCTTGATAAAATGTATGGTAATTTTCCTGATGAATGGCAACCAGAATTACAAGGGTTAGATAGACTACGTTATATTGCTAATGCATTAACTCGTATGCGTTTTTGCTATGAGGACGGTCGGTTAGATTTCTATTATAAAAAATCACCTGAGCATGCACCATCAAAACTGAAACCTTGGTTTCTTTTACCGCGCAAAATCCCAAGCGAATATAGTATCGCTTTTGGACATTGGGCAGCATTAAATGGAAAAGGTACTCCAAAAAACATTTATGCACTTGATACAGGATGTTGCTGGGGAGGAAAACTAACATGCTTACGATTTGAAGATAAAAAATATTTTAAAAAGAAACCTATCGAAATAAAAAACTAAAATACAACTATGAAAAGGTCATTTATTATGTCTATTCTATCTGTTATTAAATCAATATGGAAAGTTATTAATTTTATTAGAGAAATATTTCTTAACTTAATTTTTCTCATTATTATCATTTTAATCTTTAGCTGCATATCTTTAATCAAAGAAGCACAAAAAAAAGAAATCATTCCACAATATGGAGCATTAGTTTTAGATATTGAAGGGACTATTGTTGATAATACACTTTACAGTGATGAAATCTATGCCTTACAAAACAAGATTTATGGCAAGAAAGTAAATACTTCTCGCGAAAACAGTTTATTTGAATTAACGCAAAAAATAGCCCAAGCAACAACAGATCCGAATATTACAAGCATAGTTCTTAAATTAGATAATTTTACTGGCGCAGATATGAGTTCACTACAATATATCGGCAAATATTTGAAAAAATTTAGCGAAGCAAATAAACCCATTTATGCTTTCGGTTCAAATTTTAATCAAAGTCAATATTATCTAGCCAGTTATGCTAATAAAATATATTTAACCCCACTTGGTTCTGTTGGTGTATATGGGCTGGCTGCTAATAACCTATACTATAAATCCTTACTAGATAATTTAAAAATTAATACACATGTTTTCAGGGTGGGAACTTATAAATCAGCTATTGAACCTTTTATTCGCAATGACATGTCTGAAGCAGCTAAAAGTAATACGACACGCTGGTTAACACTTATGTGGAATGATTATCTTAATGATATTTCTACACAAAGGAAAAAGGATGCTACACAATTAGTTCCAGCACCAAATGTTATGTTAGAAAATTTAAAAGCAACTAATGGTAATATGGCTCAATACGCTATTTCGAATGGACTAGTCGACGCTATTGCATCTAATTACCAATATGAATTAGAATTTAACAATAAACATGAAGTCAGTATCTATGATTATCAACTTAAATCAAAAGATAAAAAAACTGTTGGTAAAGACAATGGTCAAAAACCGCTTATCGCAGTTGTTTTCGTCAATGGTACCATTACTAATGGTGAAAATAATAGTAACATTGCTGGTAGCCAAGACATTGTTGAACAGTTAAGGAATATTCGTAAAAACTTAAACAAACACAACATTCAAGCGGTTGTTTTACGAGTAAATAGTCCAGGAGGAAGCGTTGATGCCTCTGAAGCAATTCGTAGCGAACTAGAAGCACTACGTAGTTATCAAATACCTGTTGTAATTTCTATGGGAGGGATGGCTGCATCGGGAGGATACTGGATATCAACCGCATCAGACTATATAGTTGCAAGCCCAGATACGATTACTGGCTCTATCGGTATCTTCGGTATTATTCCAACATTTGAAAACTCTTTATCTCATATAGGAGTTTATAGTGATGGGGTAACAACCTCACCGTTAGCTGGTAATACCTCAACAAAAAATCTACCTGACGAAATGAGTCAATTAATTCAAATGAATATTGATAAAGGTTATCAAACTTTTATTTCGCTAGTAGCAGAAGCAAGAAATATGACAACAGAACAAGTTGATAAAATTGGACAGGGTCAAGTCTGGCTAGGTTCAGAAGCAAGTAAAATTGGACTTGTTGACAAACTAGGGGATTTTGATGATGCTATTGAAACTGCAGCAACATTAGCTAATTTAACTGACTATGAAATTGACTGGCAAAAACCACAAGGAAATTGGTTTAATGCATTTTATTCAGATATGTTAGCGGCGTTACCTAAATCAACAGCAGAAATATTTTTTGAACAGCTTCCAGAAGCAAAACAGCTTCAACAACATGTTTCTTTATGGCATCAGTTTCACGATCCACAAAATCGCTATATTTACTGCCTAAATTGTGCAGATATCCATTAATAAACAATCATTATCTACCATTCCTGGTGGTAGATAATGATTTTTTCTTAAATTTATAACTAATTGTTTCTATCTGTTAAACTATTTTTTCCTGATTGGAAAAAATAACGCATATGATCTAACGCTTCTTGAATATATTGATAATTCGGGGTTTCATTAATCTCACGATTATGCAAATCCATATAATGACTAATTCCTAATCTATTCACAAGATAAATATTATCATTTGTTTTCACTGCATAAGAGCTATAATTAGACATCAAAAGCCAGTTACGATTAGTTATTGGTTCAAATAAATCATAACCTGTTGAATAATCACTTATATCATTTTTTACATATAAATAATGTTTCATTAGGGTCGGAACAACATCTTCATGACTAGTCATTTTATTACGATTATTTTCAAGATTCTCTAACTCTTTTCCACCAATAATAATAAAAGGTACCTTTGTTTGTGCATCAGTATAATTACCATTATGTCCCCAAAAACCGAGTTTATTGTCATTCATTTCTTGTGAATGATCACCGGTAATAATTATTAATGTATCATCTAATGTTCCTGTTTTTACAAGTTCATCGTAAATATTTTTCAATAGATAATCATCATAATAAACACTTTGCTTGTAACGATTAAAGATTGGTAACGGATCGGTATCATTATTTAAAGTCATATAATTAAGATCACCAATAGGTTTAAATTTCACTAAAAAATCGTCAGGAAAGTCATAAGCATGGGGAGCATCATAAAATAAAAAAGAGAATGTCGGTTTAGAAGCATCGCGTAACTTATACCATTTAAGCCAATCATCAGTAATTTGTTTATCTCTACTAGATGCAGAGCCGTTTTTACTACTAATTCTTAAATTTTTGATAGTAACAAATGCAGTCCTATCAAATTCTGGAGCAGTAACTTTTGCTGAGGTAAAAATGCCAATATTATAGCTTTCTTGCTGTAGTGTTGTGATAAATAGTGAAGGAATACTATTCCGTAAAAATGAATCCCAATATGTACCGGGAATGCCATAAAACAACCCAAAAATTCCTGTTCGCGTTGCATTACCAGTTGAATAATGATTATCAAAAATTACACCATTATTTTGTTTCACAAAACGAAATGTATTCGGTGAAATTTCTTCACTAAACGTATCATATCTCCAAGAATCCAAAACAATAAACATAATATTCTTAGTTTTTTTATTTTCTGGATTGATCTCTAGCTGTTTTTTGGGGTAATCTACATTAGCATTGCTATTATCCTTGTTATACACAACTTTCCGTTGCCCTTTTTCATCAAAAAAACCCATGATTTTTTTTGACGTAAATGGCCGGTAAAGAGGTATATATTCTTTTACAACCATAATTGGCGAATAAGCGTAATAAAAAGCAATCATATGCACAACATGGCTAATTAAAAATGATCCAAAAAGAAATATTGTAGAAAATAAAACAATTCTTGATTTTTTATGCAATGCAGTTAATTTATTGTTAAGGTAATAAAGAATAAAATACTCCACGCAAAATACAATAACAATAAGCATGAACATTAAAAAATAGGTAATTATCGAAAAATCGACAACCTGACCAGATAGGACCATCGATAAAACAGACTGATTTACATGAAACCGGTACTGTTGAAATACAATCGTATCGACATATAACCCAATTTGAATAAAGCTAAATATTATAGCGAGAATAATATTACAAACAGATTGTTTGAACAAAAGAAAAGGTATACAAACAATCAAAAGTAATAGATAAGCCGAGAAAAAATGCCCCAATACAGCAAAAACAGAAAATACAACACTAGGCCAATTAAATGATACCTCAGGAACAACAAAGAAGCGAATTGCTAGTATTGATGAAATAAATAGATTAATTAGGACAAAATAGTATAATTTTTTCATATTTTTCAGTATATTATTGATTCAATATAATAAGAATTATACTGCATTTTATATTAAAACATCTGCTCCGCTGAAATTTTTTAAAAAACTAGTACTTAAAAAATACAATTCCAATAAAGTTTTAACAAAAAGGGCTCAATTTAGAGCCCTTTTATCTGATTAAAATGAAATTAACGACGATCTGCAATAGCTCTCAATAACATTAAGAATAAATTAATAAAATCAAGATATAGTGTCAATGCACCTAAAATAACAAACCGTCTAAACATATCAGAATCATCGTGCGATAATTGGTCTCCAAATTGCTTCAACTTCTGTGTATCATATGCAGTCAAACCAGCAAAAACAAATATACCAATATAAGTAATTGCATTCATTAATGATTGACTTTGCATAAAGAAATTAACTAATGAAGCTATAACAATACCGACTAGCCCCATAAATAAAAAACGCCCAAAAGCTGATAAATCACGTTTAGTGCTATAGCCATAAAAAGCTAATGCTGCAAACATACCTGCACAAATGAAGAAAACACCAACAATAGATGAGCCCGTATACACTTTAAAAATAGGTGTTAAGGTTAATCCACTAAGAACAGAGTAAAGCATAAATAATGTTGTTGCTGTGCTACCTGACAATTTATTAATCATACCAGATAAAACAAATACTAAACCTAGTTCAGTAGCGACCAAAATCCACGAAAATACACTAAGTGTGTACATTCCCCTAGGGGTAACAGAAAACAATAACCCTTCCATAGCAGGATTAGATGATGCAAACCACGCAACAATTCCTGTTAAAACTAAACCAACAGTCATCCACCCATAAACATGACTCATATATGTTTGGATACGACTACCTGATTGTTCAATGACTGAACCATTAGGTGTATAATTTTTCATTAATTACCTCTCATTAAAAAGAATGATATAAATTTATATCATTATATCTTAAATAAATACTAATACCATTTTTTCAATGCTTCTTTATCTGTTTTTTTTGCTTCAACCCACCTTTCTCCTTGTATCGTTTGTTCTTTCTTCCAAAAAGGTGCCTCGCTCTTTAATATATCCATTATGAACTCTGCTGCTGCAAACGCATCTGAACGATGTGCACTGCTTACTCCTACAAAGACAATCTGTTCATTTGTATTAATTTCCCCTATTCGATGAATTATTGCAATTCGACTTAATTGCCATCTTTCTCTAGCTTGATCGGCAATCTTGGCTAAAACTTTTTCAGTCATTCCTGCATAGTGTTCTAAAAACAGGTTTATTGTTTGATTTTCAATACTACGAACTTTCCCCACAAAAGTAACAACGGCACCATCTTGTGGCAATTGTGAAAGCCAATCATTTAGCTTATTAATATCAATCGACTGCTCACTAACTTTAATAAGATCCATCATATTATCCACCAGTTACAGGAGGAAAAAATGCAATCTCATCACCTTCTTGCACAATATAATTAAAATCAACCAATGTTTGATTTATAGCACATAGAACTGAACTTTCTTTGAACGCTAATAACCATTGATCACCACGTTTACTTAACTGTTCAATAAGGCAAGAAACTGAAAGTTGATTAGCATCTAACATAACACACTCAGCCCCAACTAATTCTCTAATTTGAGCGAAAAAAATAATTTTATTCATCTTCTATCTATTAAACCTTTTGGGCAATAAAGTCACCTGACTTACCACCACTTTTCGTCAACAATCTTACTTGGGAGATCACTATATCTCTTTGAACAGCTTTACACATATCATAAATAGTCAAGGCTGCAACAGATGCAGCAACCATTGCCTCCATTTCAACACCAGTTTGTCCATTCAAGCGACAAAATGATTGGACTTGAACACAATTTTTTATTTTATCTACTTCAATGTTAATTTCAATTTTACTTAAAAAAAGAGGATGACAAAGCGGAATAAGCTCCCAAGTCTTTTTAGCTGCTTGAATCCCAGCAATCCTTGCCGTTGCAAAAACATCGCCTTTATGATGTTTACCCTCAATAATCATCTTCAGTGTTCCAGCATTCATTAAAACTAATGACTCAGCTCTTGCTTCTCGTGTTGTTATTAGTTTTTCTGAGACATCAACCATGTAGGCTTCACCTCGCTGATTAATATGCGAAAATGATTCACTCATCCTTTAATCCTTAACATTTTATTAATCATCAATTTTTACCAAGATAGCAAATTTTATTAATAGTTACTACTAATCCTTTTTAGGCTATTAATGTAATAAATATAGATGGATAAAAACTAGATTGTTTTTATAACTTTTGCGGGTTATGTAAAAACTGCGTACAATATAGTTTTATATAAATTATAATATCTGTGATTTTTTAATGCTTATCGCTCATATAGCCTTACCTGTACCACTTTACCAAATATTTGATTATCAATTAACTAAACCTGCTCAAGTTGGAATGCGGGTTAAAGTTCCTTTCGGTAAACGTGACGCAATAGGAATTATTGTTAATATTGACGAAAAAACCGAATTTGATATTAAAAGCTTAAAAACGATTACAAGTGTCATTGATACTGAACCTGTTTTTACACCTTCTATTTGGCGGTTATTAAACTGGGCTGCTAGTTATTACCATTATCCTATTGGCGAAGTTCTATTCCATTCTATACCTGTTTTATTACGACAAGGAAGAAAAGCAATCAAGGAAGAAATAAAACAATGGCAATTAACTCAATTGGGAAAAAATATTGATCTAGAATCGTTATCACGGACTCCGAAACAAAAATTATTATTATCGTCATTCAGAAATAGTACTCTTTCAGAAAATGACGTAAGTAACACTATTTATAAAGAATTACAGAAAAAAGATCTGATAGAACAAGTAAGCTGCCAATTAGATAATATTCAATGGCAAACCAATTTTTCAACAAATACTAGTTCAATTCAGCTAAATAAAGAACAGGCCTATGCTATAGAAACAATCAACAAAAAAAACTATCAATTTGAAGTATTTTTATTAGAAGGAGTGACTGGCTCGGGTAAAACAGAAGTATATCTAAATATACTATCTAATATATTAGCTACAGGTAAACAAGCATTAGTACTAGTTCCAGAAATTGGATTAACACCACAAACTATTAAACGTTTTAAACAACGGTTCAATGCGCCAATTGATATTTTACATTCAGGATTAACGGATAAACAAAGACTAGCAGTTTGGCTAAGAAGTAAAAATGGAGAAAATGCTATAGTTGTCGGTACTCGCTCATCACTTTTTACTCCATTTAAAGACTTAGGTATGATTATTATTGATGAAGAACACGATAGCTCCTATAAACAACAAGAAGGTTGGCACTATCACGCTCGAGATTTAGCAATTATTCAAGCTAAATTTAATAATATTCCAATTGTTTTAGGCTCTGCAACCCCATCGATTGAGACACTCAATAATGTACAAAAACACAAGTACCATTTATTACAATTAACTGAAAGAGCTGGTAATGCAACGCTTGCAAAACAGTCGATTTTAGATCTACGTGGGTTAGTACTTACTGCTGGTTTATCTCAACCGTTGATTGAGAAAATAAAAAAGCATTTATCTAATAATAATCAGGTCATGTTATTTTTAAATCGTAGAGGGTTTTCACCATTATTAATATGTCATGATTGTGGTTGGATTGCTGAATGCCCTCGTTGTGATAGACCCTATACATTACATCAAAAACAAAACAAACTTATATGCCATTATTGTGATACACCAAGAACAGTTCCCAATCAATGTCCAAAATGTGGTTCCACCCATTTAATACCAATTGGATTTGGAACAGAACAACTTGAACAACAGCTTGGGATCCTTTTTCCTAATATCAAGATTAGTCGCATTGATCGAGATACAGTGAGTAAAAAAGGCGCATTAGATAGCTATTTACAAAGTATCCAACAAGGTGGTGCACACATTTTAATTGGTACCCAAATTTTAGCTAAAGGGCACCACTTTCCTGATGTCACTTTAGTTGGAATTATCAATGTTGATGGTGCTTTATTTTCAAGTGACTTTCGAGCAACGGAGCGATTTGCTCAAATTTATACACAGGTATCAGGAAGGGCTGGCCGTGAAACTAAAACAGGACAAGTTATTTTACAAACATATCATCCTGAGCATCCTTTACTTAATGTTTTACTAACTGAAGGCTATCAAAAATTTGCCAAACTAACATTACAAGAAAGACAATATACCCAACTACCACCATTTAGTTACCAAACATTAATTCGTGCAGCAGATCGTAATAATCATTATGCTCCAGCTTTTTTACAACATATTTATGATTGGTTAAAACTACAATATGACCATACACTATGGCAACTTGGACCAATGCCAGCAAATCATCCCAAAAAAGCAGGATACTATCGTTGGCAATTACTGCTTCAACATACAAATAGACAACAATTACAGAAAATATTAAACCAACTATTAATGGAAATAAATAAATGGACTGAAACATCAAAGTTGAAATGGAGTATTGATGTAGATCCTATTGATAATTAGGATAGTATATTTCCACCAATATTAATTGGTGGAAATAATAAATTATAAAATTATTTTACCAGCATTTTTATCTAGTGTTGCTTGACCAATCCCTGAAACTTCTTTTAACTGCTCAACAGAAACAAAAGGTCCAAATTTTTCCCGATATTCGATAATTTTCTGGGCTTTATTTGCCCCAATTCCAGTCAATACTTTTGATAATTCTTCTGCTGTTGCAGTATTAATATTTACCTGAGCAATTTGCTTTTGTTCCTTTTTAACGGGTGAGGATGTTATAGCAGTCGAATCAGCAAAACTCATGTTTGAAAAAATGAAGCTTGATAATAAAATAAGTAATAGTGAAAATATTTTCATTTAATTAACCTCTAAAAATAGTTACGCAAGTAAATTTGCGTAATAACTATCTCACTTAACCAAATAAAAAAATTTTATAAATTATAAAGACGAGAAAAGTCACCCAAGTGACTTTTCTTTTTTCCAATTATTGCTATTATTTTGAGAAACAAATCACAAATTAGAATCAGGCATAATTTCAATTTTAGCCTTAGAACGAATATCTTCAGCAAAATAATAATGGGTATTATTAACAAATAAAGGTAACAACTCAGAAGAAATATTCTCATATTCTTTTGGTGTATCAACTTTAGTTAATACAACAATAGTAGCACTTTTATCATCTAAAAACTCCACACCATAAATACGCTTTCCACTTACTGAAGGATTTAAATTAAAAACCATATTAATAACTTTTTTATCTAACTCTTTTGAATTACGATTCAAAGTATATTTTTTAGTAAACTGTATATTTTTAGCATATCCAGTTTCCTTTAACTGAGTTAATATATCATCAACAGTTGACTTAAATTGGTTTTGAGCCATTTTATTAAAGATTTTTTTATGGATTTCATCTTTAACTTCATCAAATGGGGCTATACCTTCAGGTCGATAATCAACAGTTTGCACAACAAAATTATATTTTTCATTATTTCTGTCAGCATATATTAAATCAGATATTTTGTTCGTTGCTTTATCATCAACTATCATGTCTTCACTAAAAACTACATCTCTAACTTCTGGGTAATAAGCAAGTGAAAACTTATCATTATAAGTGATCCAATCCGAAACAATTACATCAAGACCAACTTTATTTGCAAGCTCCTCAATAGTCTTAGGCGAATCACTCAATGCAGTTTTAATTTTATTTTCTTCTACATCTAAAGCTTGTTGTATTCTTTGTTTAGTAAGTTTTGAATTAATTTGATATTTTGCATAATCATAATCCATAACTTTTCTAGGTTGTATATTATCCAATTTCACTATTACATAACCACCGTCAACAATTATTGGTGATGAAATTGCTCCTGCTTTTTTCAATTTAGCATCTTTAAAGACTTGCGGTAAAGAATCATCATCAGCAAACCAACCCAATGAACCATTTTGACCATATGGAGAAACAGCATTATTTTGGTTAAAAGCCTTAACAAAGCCTTCAAAATCAGCGCCAGAAGAAAGATCTTTATAAACCTTATTAGCTTGCTCTTTATTAGAGATAAAAATTACACTATAAGCTTTTTTAGCTGGATATGAATAAGCACTAATATTTTTATCATACTCATTTCTGATTTCGTCTTTAGTAATGTTAATATTTTTCGCCAATGCATTTTCTGAACTCAGAATGTATTTTACTTTTACTCGTTCCTTTTTAAAAAACTCTTTTAAATTTTCTTCATAATATTTTTTTTCGTCTTCGAGCGTTATATGTTCCCCATCAACATTACTTGCGGAGGTATCAACTGAAACAGCATATATACTTCTAGTTTGATTTTTAAGTGAAGATATTTCTGAATCAACTGGCAAAACAAAACTACTATTAGTTAGCGCATCAATAACCTGTTGTTGCTGTAATACAGTTTTTATAATTTCAGCATAACTATCTGGCGTAAAACCATTTTCAGCAAGAAGATTTAAATAGCTTTGGTTATCAAACTTACCATTCTTAAAAAATTCCTTTTGTTTTATAATAAATTTTTTAATTTGTTCACTACTAATGACAGCACCAGTCTCCTGTGAAAATTTATATGCTAAATAATTATCTATTTGATAAGATAGCACATTACGGCGTAATTGCTTAATAAAAGCACTATTACCACCAGCTTTATCAGTTACAGTTCTCGCTTGAGCTTCAAATTCAGCTCTACTAATGCCTTCACCATCAACTTTCGCAATATATCGTTGCTGATCACCTGCACTATTATTGCCATTACCAAAACCTAAAAATCCAACGCCAGTAAAAATAAAACATAAAATAATTATTGCAAAAATAATCTTAACAGCAATATTATTTGCTGCTGTTCGGATCGTTTCCATCATTTCTTACGATTCTCCGTATACCTAATGTTTAATTTTGGAAGTATAGCATATTTAACCAAATTGGCTATTGTCAGAATATTAAGTCTAAAAAAAGATCAACATTAAGTTGATCTCTTTTCCAATTAAAAAATGATTAATTTAAGCTTGCAGTGCTCCTAACGCTACTTTTTAATTTCTTAATAGACTTTTTAGCTGGTTGCTTTAATTTTGTTTTTTTAGCCATAGGTTCAATGCCAAATGGATTGTTTTGTAGAGCAATGGATAACACCTCATCAATCCATTTTACTGGATGTATATCGACTTCAGATTTCACATTATCGGGGATATCTTCTAAGTCTTTAACATTATCCATTGGAATTAATACAGTTTTAATTCCACCTCGATGCGCTGCCAATAACTTCTCTTTTAGTCCACCAATAGGTAAAACTTCACCCCGTAATGTTATTTCACCAGTCATAGCAACATCAGAACGAACAGGATTACCCGTTAATGTTGATATCAATGAAGTACACATTGCAATACCTGCACTTGGACCATCTTTGGGAGTTGCACCATCGGGAACATGCACATGAATATCACGTTTCTCATAAAAATCACTATCAATACCCAACTTTTCTGCACAAGATCGAACAACTGTCAATGCCGTTTGAATTGACTCTTGCATAACATCACCTAATGAACCTGTATAGGTTAGTTTTCCTTTACCTAATACACTTACAGATTCAATAGTAAGCAAGTCGCCACCCACCTCTGTCCACGCAAGACCGATTACCTGTCCGATACGGTTTTCATTATCCGTTTTACCATAATCAAAACGTTGTATCCCCAAGAAATCTTTTAGGTTATCTTGTGTCACTATTACTTTTTTCAATTTACTATCTAATGCTAGTTTTTTAACAACTTTACGACAAATTTTTGCAATTTCTCTTTCTAGGCCTCGAACACCTGCTTCACGAGTATAATAACGAATGATAGCAATAATAGCTGAATCATCAATACTAATTTCTTTTGATTTTAAGCCACTATTTTCTATTTGCTTAGTAATTAAATGTTGTTTAGCTATATTCAACTTTTCGTCTTCAGTGTAACCAGAAAGACGAATAACTTCCATTCTATCTAACAGAGGTGCAGGAATATTCATAGAATTGGCCGTTGCAACAAACATAACATCTGATAAATCATAGTCAACTTCTAAATAATGATCATTAAAAGCATTATTTTGCTCTGGATCAAGTACTTCTAATAATGCAGATGCAGGATCTCCACGCATATCCGACGACATTTTATCAATTTCATCTAATAAAAATAATGGATTTTTAACACCTACTTTTGCCATTCGTTGAATTAGTTTTCCTGGCATTGAACCAATGTAAGTACGCCTATGCCCTCGAATTTCAGCCTCATCACGCACTCCTCCTAAAGCCATACGAATATACTGGCGTCCTGTTGCTTTGGCTATAGATTGACCTAGCGATGTTTTCCCCACTCCCGGTGGTCCAACTAAACATAAAATAGGCCCTTTAACTTTATTGACTCGTCCCTGAACAGCCAAATACTCTAAAATTCTATCCTTTACACGTTCAAGTCCATAATGATCTTTATCTAAAACTTTTTGTGCATCTTCAATACCTTTTTTAGTTTTACTACATTTATACCAAGGAACTTGAATCATCCAATCAATATAGCTTCTAACAACTGTAGCTTCAGCAGACATTGCTGGCATCATTTTTAGTTTATTTAATTCTGTTAATGCTTTATCCGCAGCATCTTTTGGCATTTTAGCTTTAGTAATTTTATCTTTTAACTCTTCATATTCATCGGGTTTATTATCTATATCGCCTAATTCCTTATGAATAGCTTTAATTTGCTCATTAAGGTAATATTCTTTTTGAGCTTTTTCCATTTGCTGTTTAACTCTTTGTCTAATATTCTTTTCAACTTGTAATAAATCAATTTCTGATTCCATCAGTGAAATCAGTAATTCAAAGCGTTTGACAAGATTAGCCGTTACTAAAATTTCTTGTTTTTGTTCAACTCTTAGAAAGAGTGTAGCAGCAATAGAATCAGCCAAACGAGATGGTTCTTTTACTAAACGGATAGTATCGACAACCTCTTGAGTTACTTTTTTATTAAGTCTTGAGTATTCATCAAAGTTAGACAACGTTAAGCGAATCATAGCTTCACTTATATCTTCAGCCTTTTTGACTTCGCTTAATGGCTTAACTTTTGCAATAAAAAATTCCTTCTTTTCCTGCACAGCAACATCAACCATTTTTGCTCGCTGAACACCTTCAACAAGAACCTTTACAGTTCCATCAGGCAATTGAAGTAACTGTAAAACATTAGCTACAGTTCCGACTTCATATAAATCATCTATATCAGGATCATCTAAAGAAGGATCTCTTTGAGTTACAAGAAAAACTTGTTTATTCATATCCATTGCACTTTCTAGACAACTTATTGATTTACTTCGACCAACAAAGAGAGGAATTACCATATGAGGAAATACAATAACATCACGTAATGGTAAAATAGGCATAATCATATGTTTAGTTCGTTTTATATTCATTTTATTCTCTCTAGTAGTACAACCTATCAGGTAGATATTGGGTTCGTTTTTGGATATTCAAGCCTATTTTCTTTGATTTAAATATACATCATTTTTGTAGCATCTTGACAATATTAAGAAACTTTATTTCAGTATTAATTTGAGGTCAAAGTTCTTACCACCATATTTATGATGGCAAGTTTATATTTCAAGCAGATAATTCAGAACTCTCACGAAGCACTAATTTCGGTGCTTGAGAACATTCTACAGTCTCTTTATCTACAATAACTTTTTTAATAGATTTCATTGATGGCAAGTCATACATTGTATCTAATAATATATTTTCTACAATTGAACGTAACCCCCGAGCTCCTGTTTTACGTTGCATAGCTTTTATAGCAATAGCATCCAAAGCTTCTTTGGTAAACTCAAGTTCAACACCATCTAACTCAATCAAAATTTGGAACTGCTTAGTTAAAGCATTTTTAGGCTGAGTTAGAATATTAATTAAGGCATTTTTATCAAGTTCGGATAATGTGCCAATAACGGGCAATCTTCCGATAAACTCTGGAATTAATCCAAACTTGACCAAGTCTTCTGCTTCAATTTGCGCTAACAATTCGGATTCAGAAATTTTATTTTTAATACTTTTTACATCAGCACCAAAACCTATTCCAGTATTAGCCGACACTCGATTTTCAATGACTTTATCTAGGCCACTAAATGCTCCACCACAAATAAACAGAATTTTTGAAGTATCAACTTGTAAAAACTCTTGCTGAGGATGTTTCCGTCCCCCTTTCGGTGGAACCGAAGCAATAGTTCCTTCTACAATTTTCAATAAAGCCTGTTGAACTCCCTCGCCTGATACATCTCTAGTGATAGAGGGATTATCAGATTTTCGTGAAATTTTATCAATTTCATCGACGTAAATAATACCTCGTTGTGCTTTTTCAACATCATAATCACAATTCTGTAATAGTTTTTGAATAATATTTTCTACATCTTCACCAACATAACCTGCCTCAGTTAATGTTGTTGCATCTGCCATTGCAAAAGGAACATCTAAAAAACGAGCTAAAGTTTCGGCTAATAACGTTTTACCGCTACCTGTAGGACCTATAAGTAAAATATTACTTTTTCCTAATTCAACATCTCTGCGACTTGCAGAAGTGCGTAATCGTTTATAATGATTATAAACAGCAACAGATAAAACTTTCTTTGCACGATCTTGGCCAATTACATACTCATCAAGATGCTCTCTAATTTCATGTGGTGTGGGCAATGGTTTATTGATAAACTCTTCATGAGAAAGAAAACTTTTCGTTTCTTCTTTTAAGATATCATTACACAATCCTATACACTCATTACAAATATAAATAGATGATGGTCCAGCAATAAGTTTACGAACTTCATGCTCGCTTTTACCACAAAAAGTACAATAGAGTAATTTTTCTGAATTTTCTTTATTCACTTTTTTACCTACCTAATATTAAGATCTTTTGCTATATATGGCATCAACTAAACCATATTCAACAGCTTTATCCGCAGACATGAAATTGTCACGATCTGTATCTTTTTCAATCACACTGATATCTTGACCTGTGTGTATTGCTAAAATATTATTTAATCGCTGTTTTACCTGTAAAATTTCTTGTGCATGTATTTGAATATCAGACGCTTGTCCTTGAAAACCACCTAAAGGCTGATGAATCATTACTCGAGCATTGGGTAAACAATAACGTTTACCTTTAGTTCCCGCTGTTAAAAGCAGTGATCCCATTGAACACGCTTGCCCTAAACAAATTGTACTAACATCTGGTTTTATAAATTGCATTGTGTCATAAATAGCCATACCTGCTGTCACAACACCGCCAGGTGAATTAATATACAAATAGATATCTTTATCAGGATTTTCAGCTTCTAGAAATAGCATTTGAGCAATAATAAGATTTGCCATATTATCTTCGACCTGCCCAGTCAAAAATATAACTCGTTCTTTTAATAATCGTGAGTAAATATCATAAGCTCGTTCACCGCGAGAGCTTTGCTCAACAACCATTGGAATAACACCCATATATGATTCTAAAGGCATTTTTATCTCCTAATTAAATAAAATAGCCCAAACAGACAATCCTTATTTGGGCTTTAAAGCAATTTTTTAAAATTAAATAGCAAATGAATTAGGCTATTTGCTGATTCATTAATTCAGAAAATGAATAATTCTTTTCTGTTACTTTTGCGCTAGCTAATAATAGATCAACAACTTGATCCTCTAGTGCTACAGATCGAATATTATCCATTGCTTTTTTATCTTTACGATAATATTCTAAAACTTCTTTCGGATCTTCATATGCAGTTGCAATTTCGTCAATTAATGCCTGAACACGAGATTCATCTGCAGTTAATTTATTACTTTCAATTATTTCACTAAACAGTAAACCGGTAGCAACTCGTTTTTTAGCCTCAGCTTCAAATAATTCTTTCGGTAACTCTATATTTTGTTTTACATTACCGCCAAAACGAGATACTGCTTGTTGGCGTAATACGTCAACTTCGCGGTCAACTAATGCGCTAGGTATATCAATTTCATTATTTTTAACTAAACCATCAATAGCTTGTACTTTAATTTTATTACGGATTGTCGTATTTAGTTCTCTAGTCATATTCTTACGAACTTCTGCTCGTAGACTTTCAATACTACCATCAACAATACCAAAGCGTTTAATAACTTTTTCAGTAAGTTCTGGTAATTCAAGTTCTTCAACTTTTTTTAGTGTTGCCGCAAATATGGCTGGTTTACCTTTTAAATTTTCAGCATGATAGTCTGCAGGGAAAGTCACATTGATATCAAACTGATCACCTGTTTTATGACCAATAATGGCATCTTCAAATCCAGGAATCATTCGACCTTGTCCTAACACTAATGCAAAATCATCCGCTTTACCACCTTCAAATTCAACACCATCAACTTTACCTAAAAAATCTAACGTTACACGATTCTGCTCTTTCGCTACTTCATCAACTATTTTCCAAGTACCTTGTTGTTTACGTAAAGTATCGATCATTGTTTCAACATCAGCATCTGCAACTTCTGCAACCGGTTTTTCAACTTCAATTTTATCTAAATTTTCAACTTTGATTTCTGGATAGACTTCAAATTCAACAGTGAAAGTATAATCTTCACCATTTTTATATTCTTGTGGAGTATAAGTAGGGACGCCTGCCGGATTTAATTTTTCTTGAATAATTGCTTCAACAAAATTTCGTTGCATTAAATCACTTAATGCATCTTGCAAAATAGAAGCTCCATAACGTTGCTCAACAATTTTTAAAGGAACTTTCCCTTTACGAAAACCATCAATACGCACTTTTTTGGCGGTATTAATAAGTTCTTTATCAACCGCTTTTGTGATATCCTCTGCTTTAATTGTAATTGATAAACGTCGACCTAACCCTTGTGTTGTTTCTACCGAAACTTGCATCTTTATACCTCGAAATTATTGAATATCATCTGCCCATAATTATATAAAAACGATAACTGAGCTAGAAAATTAAAAAATAGGCATGCATTATACCGACCGTAATCGTCTACGTCGAGACATTTAATTGTTTCTTCTCAAGCGCTTTCAAACGCTTATTCATTTCATCAATATGTAAAACCAATGAAGCTGTTTTTCGCCATACCTTATTTTCTTGTAATGGAATACCTGATGAATAAACACCTGGTTGTGTAATTGGACGCATAACCATTCCCATACCTGTTACAGTAACTTTATCACATATCTCCATATGTCCATTAATAACACTAGCACCACCAATCAAACAATGACGACCAATAGTCAAACTCCCAGCCATAATAACACCACCAGCAACAGCTGTATGATCCCCAATAATATCGTTATGAGCAATCTGACATTGATTATCAATAATAACGCCATTTCCAATAATAGTATCATCAAGAGCACCGCGATCGATTGTTGTTGATGCACCAATTTCAACATTATCTCCAATAACAACACGACCTAACTGGGGAATTTTGACCCACTTACCTTTATCATTAGCATAACCGAACCCATCTGCCCCAATTACAGTTCCAGATTGGATTAAGCAATTTTCACCAATAATACAATTATGGTAAATAGAAACATTAGCCCATAATTTTGTACTAGCACCAATTTTTGTATTTTTACCAACAAAACAGCCAGCACCAATAATACAATTATCGCCTAATACTACACCACTTTCAATCACTGCGTTAGCACCAATAGATACATTACAGCCTAACAGTACAGTAGAATCAATCACTGCTGATGTACTAATGCCTTTGGCCGGTTCTGGAGTAGTATCAAGAAGTTTGGCTAATTTTGCGTATGCAAGATATGGATCTTTTACAATAAGCGCCGCACCATGCCAATCTTTAAGAGTATCTTCTGTCATCACTACAGCAGAAGCTTTGCATTCTAATAAATGATTTTGTAATTTTTTATCAGACAAAAAAGTAATCTGCCCAGATACAGCATTTTTCATTGATGCTATACCGGTGATAGTTAAATCACCGTCACCATGTAATTTTGCATCAAGATGCTTAGCTAGTTGCTCTAAACGACAAGCCAACATTATTTTTTAACCTTTTCCAATACTTTATCTGAAATATCAACTGCATTCGAAGCAGATAATGTAGCTTCAGCCTTTAAAATAATGTCGTATTTTTCTGTTTCGACAATATCTTTAACAGCTTCTTGGATTTTAGTTAGTAATTTTCCTGCTTCTTCACCTTCACGTTTGCGATAGTCTGCAGAAAACGCTTTAGCTTTATTTTCAAAATCAGAAATCATTTTATTTAATTTAGATTTTTCAGAAGAAGACAATGTTAAACCATCCTTCTTTAAGCGTGCAGCAGCTTCACCCGCTTTCTTTTCTTCTTCTTGTAATGATTTAGCTCTTGCTTCAAATTCGTTATCCAAAGCCTTACCAACTGATTCACGTTGAGGCATACGCTGCAATACTGCCATAACATCAACCACTCCAATTTTAACTTCAGCATTTGCAAAACCAGCGACAAGTAATGTAATACTAACTGCAAGAATAGATATAATTTTTTTCACTTTAACCACCTATGTGTTTTTTTATTTATAACATGGAATTACCACGTTGAACCTATATTAAACTGGAACTGCTGAGATGAATCTCCATCATATTTCTTTAATGGATGAGCATATGAAAAGACCAAAGGACCTAATGGCGACATCCACTGCACAGCAAGACCAGCCGACATCCTAACATCCGATGGAGAGCTATAGTCGGGAATATCACGTCCCTTTAAATTCCACTCGGTATCCCATACAGTACCAGCATCAAAAAAGAAAGATGTTCTTAGATTGTCAGCGTACTTTTCTCCAGCAAACGGAGTTGGAACAATTAGCTCTGTACTAACAAAAGCAATGGCATTACCACCTATGGCATCTTTTGATTTTGTGCATCCAAATGTATTATCTAAGTTATCACAAACACCTGTTTTATTGAAATATACAGCTTTAGGTCCAACAGTATTTGATTTAAAACCACGTAGTACCGATGCGCCACCAGCATAAAAATTTTCATAAAATGGTAATTCTTTACCACCAAAACCTCCCCCATAGCCGAATCGAGTGCGAGTTAAAAAGATCCAATTATGATCATTATCAATTGGGTAATAGTATGATGCATCTGAGACTAGTTTATAGAATCGATTATCAAATACTGGTGCAGTAACTTTGGCACTCGCGGTCATTTTTAATCCCTCAGTTGGAAAAAAACCACGATCTAAAGAATTATATGTCCAATAAGCATTTAATAATAAATCATTTGTATCATAAGTAAATGAATGCTTATTTTTCATGTTTTTACCCATAGAATCAAAATAGCGCCACATACTATACTGAGGTTTCATATCAGATAAATTATGGTTAGCAAATTCTGAACCAAAACGAACAAAATTATTTTCACTAATTGGGAAGCCGAAATCTACTGATGCCCCCCATGTTTTACTTGAGTATTCTGATTCATCATCTTTATCGTCATTTTTATAGGTATTATAGTAAACACTACCTCCTAAGCTTACCCCATCAACGGTAAAATAAGGATTAACAATAGAAATAGATGCAGTTTTATCGGTATCAGTTGTGTTAACATCAAATGAAACACTATTACCAGTACCTAACCAGTTGTCTTGAGAAATACCTGCATTAAAGCTAACACCACTATCAGAACCAATACCAACACCAAATTTAATACTACCTGTATTACGTTCAGCTACTTTATAAATAACATCAACTTGATCATCCACACCTGACACACGCTCAGTATCGGCTTCAACAGTATCAAAGAATCCAAGTCTACTTAAACGTTCTTTTCCTAACTCAACTAATCCATTACTTAACCAAGCACCTTCCATTTGCCGAAGTTCACGGCGGATTACACTTTCGCTTGTTACTGTATTACCTACTATTTTAATATTACGGACATAAAAACGTTCACCCACATCAACAAAGATAACTAATTTAACTGTATTTGCTGCATCATCCATTTCTGGTTGAATTGAAACTTTAGGATATGCATAACCAAAATTAGCCAATAAACGCTTAATGTTATCTTCAATTTCAGTAATTTTTTTACCATTATAAAGTTCGCCAATTGCTACTTTTTCATTAGCAATTTTGGCAATTGCATCTTTATGATTTGCAAAATTACCCACAAATTCAAGTTCAGATAACTTATACTGTTCACCCTCATGGATATTGATTGTAACGTAAATACCTTTTTTATCTGGTGTTAAACTGACTTGTGTTGACTCGATATTAAAACGAGCGTAACCCCGATTTAAATAAAAACTCTGCAATTCATCTAAATCTGAAGCTAACTTTTGCTTTTGGTATTTACGATCGCCAAGCATGTTCCACCAAGGTACTTCATCGCGTAAAGTAAACCGCGAAATAAGTTCTTCTGATGAAAAAGCTTTAGTTCCAACAATATTAATTTGATCAATTAACGCCGATTTCCCCTCTGCCACAACTAATTTTAAATCAACACGATTACGCGATAGAGGAGTTACAACCGCTTTAATTTGAGCATTATATTTACCAACACTATAATAAAAATCTTCTAAACCCTTTTCTATGCCTGAAAGCATAGTGCGATCTAATGCTTCACCTTCACGAATACCAGAACTATCTAAATTTTTCTTAAGTATGTCATCTTTAACTGACTTATTACCAGAAAAAGTGATGCTAGCGATAGTAGGACGTTCTTCAACATGAATAATTAACCGATCACCATCACGAGAAATGGTAATATTATCAAAGTTACCACTAGAATAAAGCGATTTGACAATACGACCTAAGTCAGATTCATTAACATAGTCACCGACTTGAACTGGCATTTCAAGTAATGCGGCCCCAACAGTCACACGCTGTAAACCTTCGAATTTAATATCCTTTACCACAAAATCATCAACACAAAATGCATTGGAACTATATAATGCTGTTGTAGTACTAAACAGCAAAGATGCTATAAGTAATTTATTTATTTTCATCGTAAATGTTTATAACCTCATTCCATCACAATCGTAAAATATCATTGAATAGTGCAATTCCCATTATTACCATTAATAAAATAAAGCCAATACGAAAAAAGCGTTCTTGTGCTTTATTTGATAACGTTTTTCCTCTTATTTTTTCAAATAATAAAAAGATAAGGTGTCCGCCATCTAATATAGGTAATGGAACAAGATTGATAACCCCCAAACTTATACTCATAAAGGCAAGAAAGTACAAATAAGAAGTAAAACCATAACTTGCTGTTTGCCCTGCGCTTTTAGCTATTGTTATTGGTCCTGATAAATGTTGTAGTCCAATAACACCTGTCATTAATTGATAAAGAGAACGAATTGTTAACTTTGTAGTTAACAATGTTTGCTTCGTACCTTTATAAAAGCCTTCTAAAAAACCATACTGAATAACTTTTGCATTAGATGTAGGATATATACCTGCAGCCCCCTCCCCGTTCTTTTGAAGGGTTGGTACAAGCCTAAGATCAATATCTTCACCTTGTCGATTAACCTTTAACGTTATAGCATGAGCTTTTTTAATTGTATTAGAAAAATCACTCCAATCAACATAAGGCTGTTTATTATAACTAATAATTTTATCACCAACACGTAAACCTGCTTGCTCAGCAGCAGAATCCGGTACGATTTTACTCACAATTGGAGAAATATCCAACTTTTTAGGTACAAAACCAAACGCTGTGATAGCAGAATCTTTTTCTACATCAAAATTCCAATTATTAATATCTACGGTAACTTCTTTTAGATTGTTATTATCATTACTATCAATATAAGAAAACTTTATATTTTCCTTACCCATTACTGTAATTAAGGCTAAATTGACATCATTCCACGTTTCAATTTTAATATTATCAATATTTTTTAATTCAGCCCCTGATGGAATTGCAACTGAAGCTGCTGGCGTATTAGGTATTACGTCTTTTATTTTAACGGGGTAAGTTGCCACACCCATTAAAAAAATAACCCAATAGATAAATAATGCTAATACAAAATTAGCAAAAGGACCCGCAAAAATAATTGCAGCTCGTTGCCAAATCTTTTTTTTATCAAAAGCAAACGTTTCGTTACTGCTCGATAATGTTGCAACTCTACCATCAAGCATTTTAACATAACCACCAAGCGGAATCATAGCAATTACCAATTCGGTTCCACCTAAAAATTTATGTGACCAAATTTTTTTACCGAAACCAATTGAAAAACATTCAACTTTAACCTTACATAAACGAGCCACACAAAAATGACCAAACTCATGAATAGTAACTAATATGCTAATAGTAATAATAAACAATAGTACTGATAACAGCAAAATCTACCACCTTTTATAATAAATAAAAAGATAATGTAGTAAAAACAGGGACTGCAGCTGTTAAGCTATCAATACGATCTAAAATACCACCATGCCCAGGAATTAAACAACCACTATCTTTAATACCGGCTTGGCGCTTAAACATGCTTTCAGTTAAGTCACCTAATACTGAAACTAAAATTGCTAACAAAGAACTAATAAAAAACACACCAAATGTCATATCAAACAAATTAAAAAAGTAAGCGATTATACAAATAATAGTTGCAACACTAACACCACCGATAAAACCTTCTATAGTTTTTCCTGGTGATACTTTTATCGCTAATTTTCTCTTACCAAATGCTCTTCCTGTAAAATAAGCTCCAGTATCTGTCGCCCAAACTAGCACAAAAATATAAAGTAACCAAATTGCACCTGTATATGAGTTAGAATAATAGCCAATTGAGCGTAATTTAATCATACCAATAAAAAATGGGACTAGAGTAAAAAAAGCAAATAACAATTTTACAACAACTGAATTACACCAATATTTAGTTGTATCAGGATAGTTAAGTATTAAGTACAAAGCAATCAGCCACCATACAATTGATAAAAATAAAATAATGGCAAATAGCTCTATTTTTAACTCACATGAATTGGGGATTAAATAAAGTGCACTTAATAAAATAACAATTGAAAGAGCGAAGATTAATTTTGAATATTTTTTGGTAATATTAAGAAACTGAGCCCACTCCCATGCAGCTAAGCCACAAATAAGAATAATAATTAAAGAAAACACCGATAACGGAACAAAAAAAAGAACCACTATCACAAGTGGAATCAGTACAATTGCGGCAAGTATACGATGGATTAACATAAATGTTCCTTATTATGAATGCCACCAAAACGTCGTTCTCTGGCATTAAATGCATTGATTGCTTCATCAAATAAAATCTGGTTAAAATCAGGCCATAACGTATCTGTAAAGTAAAACTCAGAATAAGCAATTTGCCATAATAAAAAATTGCTTATTCGATATTCCCCTCCTGTTCGAATCACTAAATCAACTTCGGGAAACTCACTCATACACATTTCTGAGTTAAAACGATCTTCTGTCACTTCATCTAAAGTAATTTCGCCCAATTTAACTTGCATAGCCATTTTCTTTGCAGATTGCAAAATATCCCAACGACCTCCATAGTTAGCAGCAATATTCAAAACTAGACCTGAATTATCTTTAGTTAAATTTTGCGCACCAATAATCATATTTTGCAAATGCTCATTAAATCGAGAAATATCACCAATAATATTCAAGCGAACATTATTTTTATGCAAGTTTTTGATTTCTCGATTTAACGCATAAATAAAAAGAGAAATTAAAGCCGAAACCTCGTCAGAGGGGCGTTTCCAGTTTTCACTACTAAATGCATATAAAGTAAGTACTTTCACCTTCAGACTCGCCGCATAGGTGACAATTTTTCGGACAGTTTTTAAGCCTGCACGATGACCAACAACACGCAATTGGTTACGTAACTGTGCCCAACGGCCATTTCCATCCATAATTATAGCCACATGACTTGGTATACATCTTTTTGTGGTCATGTAATATCTCGTATCGTCTCAATCATTATATTAAATTATTATTTTGACACAATTAACGTGTACCATAAACGACAATTGTCTTACCATGAGCAGAAATCAAATGCTGCTCTTCGAGCATTTTTAAAATTCGACCGACTGTTTCACGTGAACAGCCAACAATTTGACCTATTTCTTGTCTTGTAATTTTGATTTGCATGCCGTCAGGATGTGTCATTGCATCAGGTTGTTTAGCAAGATTCAAAAGTGTCTGAGCAATACGTCCAGCGACATCCAAAAATGCTAAATTACTGACTTTTTCAGATGTTACTTGCAATCGGCTTGCCATTTGACTAGCAAGACACATTAAAATATCAGGATTGACTTGGACAAGTTGCTTAAACTTTTTGTATGAAATTTCGGCTACTTCACAACTTGTTTTAGCTTTAACCCAAGCACTGCGCTCGGTACCTTCTTCAAAAAGACCTAATTCACCTAAAAACTGATTTTGATTTAAATAAGATAAAATCATTTCGTTACCTTCATCATCTTTAATCAAAACAGCGACAGAACCTTTTAAAATATAATAGAGAGTTTCTGCTCTTTCACCTTGGTGGATAAGCGTACTCTTAGCTGGATATTTATGAATATGGCAATGAGATAAAAACCATTCTAATGTTGTATCTGATTGTTGTTTACCAATCATTCGCCCACCTCTCTATTTAATCTACAATAACAACACTATAACAAAATTACACAATAAATTATATATTAACAAACAATCATTTTAACCATTATTTAATTAGTTTAATATCAATTGTTTCATGCAATTGTGACCAGCATATTACTGCAGAACCATTTGCTAATTGAATTTTAACATCATTAACTTTTTCTTGGAGTGATTTTTCTTGTAAACCGTAGTCAGTACCTTCTCGTAATACAAAGTGTTCTATAAGATTATTTAACGTTTCAGGATCAATATCTTGCCAAGGGATTTTCATTGTAAATTGTATTGAATTAAATGTAATGCCATTTTAAATTATTAAGTTAACAATAAGAAAGGTGAATTTAATTATTATTGCTGTTTACTCTTATATCAATATAAATAAGTATTTTAAGTTAAGCAATAGCCTTTAATAAATAAGTAATACTTCATCTAATATACTCATTATTAAATTAAAAAAATAATAAAAAACCACCCCGAAGAGTGGTTTTTTTACACTGAATGTAACTAAATTTAAAATTAGTTAGCAGTAACTTTAAGTTTGAAACCTTGAGCACCAGCTTTGTAAGCATCTCCACCATCAGTTCTGGTGTACATACTATTAGTCGTAGCTAAAGTAATAGTATCAGCAGTTCCTAAGTTATCTGCTACTGATGCTGTAACTCCCTCATACGTACCATCTAAAGTCCATACAAAAGTATAACCACTTAATTCAGTTTCGTTAGCATCTAAAACGCTATCGCTATTAGCATCATCCCATACGATGGCTTGGAATGTATCACCATATTTAAGTGGATCAACTGAAGTGTTTTGATCATAGTTGACTGCTTTGTCTACAGTACCATTGACAACTTTGAAAATACCAACCCTAGCTGTAGTAGACGTAATCGGACCAAAACCTGGAGCAGCATTTCCCCCAGGTCCATGAGGACTAGAATCACCGTTTGTCGGATCCGCATTTAAATTAGGATTGTTTGGATCAGGTGCACCACCAGGAGCGTCTCCAGGATTAGAACCATTTGCGTCAGTAGCAACTGGAGCAGCATTTGCCCAAATATCATTTACACCTATCCATTGGTTATAATATGGAAGACCAAATTCAGTTCTTTCTAAAATTCTAAAACCAATTTTATCTGCACCTACGAAGTTACTATCAATTAGAAAAGATATATAGCCTGCACCTGTAGCTGTAATAGTAGGAGTAACACTTTGCCATGTACCATTTTTTTGTATCGAAACAAGTAGCGTATCTCTCACTGTTCCATTATCTTGGTCACCATCTGCATCAAACAAGTCATATTTAATAACAACAAAGTCACCTGTTTGAGCTGCACGGTTACCGATACTAGTATTACCCGCCGGATCTGTAGATATGATAACATCCAAAGCATGATCGTTCCCAGTACTTGGCGCTCTTAAAACGGGTTTGGTACCATTAATAACTTGGTCAGTAGTTGCATCTAAAGCAAATGCCCCACTTGCTGCATAACCAGCTAAAAATAAGCCTAATGCAACTTTTTTAATTGTAAGATTTTTCATGTTTAACTTCCTATTTTCTCTATAAATTAACATGTTGTATTTATATAAATACACCATTTACTTGGTGTTCCCTTCTTGATTATCGACGCAAGTCGATAATCAAAACTTCTATCTGTTATAAAACAGTAACTTGCAATTTAAATCCTTGATCGCCAGCACACGCAGTAGGAGAAGCTGACTGTGGAGTTAAATCCAAATGTCTTGGTGCACCCGCTACAGCTGAAATACTCGTACCAGATGACGCATAACTGTAATTATTAGGTGTTTTACCTTTTATTTTATAAGGAGCATTCTCTCCCATAGCAACGTTAAACCACGGTCCATTAGGATGATTACTAGCATCATTTGGCAATGAAGTTGCTACATTAGGACAGGCACTTGAATTCGAACCAACCAATGACCAAATCACATATGGAGCACTAATTGGAGTGCGATCACTTGCAGAGGTAAATGCTTTAACCTGATATTCATTACCAACTAGCCATTCATTTGGGCCTGCAGGCTCAAATTGAAGTACAGAGCCTGAACTTGCAGCGAGTAATGTTCCAGAATTACTCCAAACTTCTATGTAACCAGATTTACCACCAGAAAAATCGACTGAAGCTTTATTGAAAGATGAACCAAAACCATACTGATCTAATGAAATTGAAAAATCAATCCGTCCCTGAATATTTGAAGCCACATCTAACACATAACTATCACCAACTACTTCTAAACCAGCTGCGGTCGAAGCGCTAGGTGACACCTTTTGACCCTTTGAAACTTTTTCAAATGATTTTACAATAACACAAGATTCTTGCCCTGGACATTCATTTATAGTACCTGATGTACCATTAATTAAAGCAATTTTTTTACCATTGCTCGTTGCAGTCCATAATTCAGCAAACTCGTTAAATGTTACTGGTATACGGTTCATTAGTTCATTATCACTAAAACCATCTACATCTTGAAATGAGCTAATTGCACCATTGTTACCCTTTGGTTTAACAAGAGTTGCTAATATAGTTAAACTACTTACACCGTCTGCAGGATGATTAGCTGAGGTCGTTTTGTTACCTGTGCTATCTACTGCCCACACACCGACTTTTCGTATTGCAGGATCGGGTAATACTTCAAAATTTACGGCATTAGATGTTGCCGATTTACCACGGCTGTCTGTAACTGACAGAGATAAAGAATATTTACCATTTGTGCTAATAGGCAGGTGCTGACCATTTTCATTAGTATAACTAGGGGCAACAATCTTCCAGTTATTGGTATCAACTGTTGGGTTAAGCCAAGAAGATGAAGTACATGTTCCTGCTGTGATACATAAAAATCCACCTCCAGCATCAATATCTAACATATTACCGGCCCATGCTAAACTTGTTAAACTTTTAGCATTATGAACCCCAACACTCAACGCATAAGTCTGTCCTTCAATTAGCTGAGTTTGCTCAAGCCCTAAGTCAACAGACATTTTCTTTTCTTTATATTCAAGAACAATGTAATTATTACGATCAACTAAATCATAACGGCTTCCTTTTAGTGAACGCGCAGATTGAACCATATCAGGATCTAATTGATCCTTTAATGGAGTGCCTATACGATAGTTCATTGTTAACTCAGCCTTAGTTGCTTTTTTATTATCTTGACCAAGCTTATGCTCTGCCTTAATAGTGAAAAGTGGAACTGGTGTATAATCAATACCTACAGTAACTGCCCTTGGATCTTTTTGTAAATTATCTTTACCAAATAACGCAACTTTATCACCATAGTATTGTTCATACATAAGTGATCCACCTAAATGTGGATATTGTGGCAAATAACCTTGGAAACGAACATCAAACCCTCTTGCTGCACGCTCTAAATAAAATTCAAAATCTTTAGAATTTTTCCAATCAGATAAGGGATGATAATAGTTAACAGCGAACTTCATGTAATCAGTCCATGCTTCTGCACCAACACCTAAACGATTATGAGAACGTTGAAAATCATGGTCAAAAAACACATTATAACCAAGCAACCATTTTTTATCAGCTACGTCCCAACGTTGACCAATACCAAAGTTACCAATACGGCGATTATGTTCATATTCCTGAAATGATATTTGACTAAATATTAATGTATCTTCAGTATCGTACCATGGGCTAAATAACTTTAGATTAACATTATTAAACTCACCTTTATCACTCAAATCAAATTGTAATTGAGCCGTACCAAAACGACCTAAAAAGTCTTGTACGGCATTACGAGCCGGTTCAACAACTTGATTTTTAACACTATTACGAACATAGTTTTCTGCATAATCTTTACCTCTGTTTTTTAAATGTCCAGATAGACCACCGTTATCTGACGAGGTTAATTCTTTCCAGTCCTGACTAGCGAGTGTTTGTAATACTGAAGCAGTTTGAGTTAAAACGGCATCTTTGTCTTTTTTTACATCATAATTATCATCTGAACCTAACTGAGGTAGGTTAGCATGCGGGTCTTTTTTATCATCATTTGATGTAATTGCTGGTAACAAAGGAGAATCTTCAGGAAGAATTATACTTTCGCCAATGTCAACAATATCCTTTTTATCAAAACGCCCCGCATTCATTGCGCGTAATTCTGAGACAGAAATACTACTTAAAAGTGCAATTTGATACAGACTACGTCGCTGATTGTTGATCATCTGACGAGCTTTTGTGCCATCTTTTAATTCAATTATTCTATTATTTACAGAATTTTGCGATAACTGAGGATCGACAGCAAAAGCTGATTGCCACCCTAATGTAGCAATGACAAATGCAGAGACAATTGTTAAATTAAGATTGTTTCTCATCTTAATATTCCTTATTTTTTCGACAAACCACATAACATAAAAATGTAGCTAAAATCAATTTATCTTTATAAAGTATTAGTGTAATTATTTATGTTCTTTACAATTCTTTACAAAAAGAAATTCAATCCTGCTAAGTCTATTACAAAAATGTCATTTATCAAAGCGATTTATTACTTTTTTTTGATTTTTTCTATAAATTGCATTTTATAACTATAAAATACAATTAGTTATATTAACATATATTACTATAAATTTTGACAAATTAAATGAAATATTAAATTAAATTAACTATAATTAAATAAAAAATTTATTAATTTGTAATTTTAATTGTTTATATAATATTTCTTTTTTACAATTATTATTGCTATTCATTGACCTTCATTATAGATTTCTAGGTTTTCTGACTCTTTAGAAGCTAAAAATTTTTTACTTTCGCCTCTTTTTTTTTCTAGTGATGATAAATAACTATTATCAATTCCTCCAGTAATATATATTCCATCAAAAACAGAACACTCTAAATGACGAATATTCGGGTTTTGTTCTGTGATTGAATCAATTAAAGCGGATAAGTCTTGAAAAATGAGTTTATCAGCACCAATAACCTTAGCAATTTCATCAACTGTTCGGTTATAAGCAATCAGCTCACTAGCAACAGGCATATCAATGCCATAAACATTTGGATGTCTAATTTCTGGTGCCGCAGACGCTAAATAAACTTTTTTTGCACCAACTGAACGCACCATTTCAACAATTTCTTTTGAAGTTGTACCTCGGACAATAGAATCATCAACTAAAAGTACATTTTTACCTTCAAATTCAATGCGATTAGCATTGAGCTTTCTTCTTACAGATAACCTACGAGCACTTTGTCCTGGCATAATAAATGTACGACCAACATAGCGATTTTTAACAAACCCTTGTCGATAAGGCTTATTTAAAATACGTGCAATTTCAAGAGCAGCATCACAAGAGGTCTCAGGAATAGGAATGACTACATCAATATCAATATCCTTCCACTCTCTAGCTATTTTCTCTCCCAGCTTTTTCCCCATTTCAATACGTGATTGATAAACTGATACGCCATTAATTAACGAATCTGGTCTTGCAAAATAAACATATTCAAAAATACATGGGTAATATTGAGGATTATCGGAACATTGCTTAGAATATAACTGTCCATTTTGACAAATATAGATAGCTTCTCCTGGCTCAACATCACGCATAAATTCAAAATCAAGTATATCTAGAGCAACGCTTTCTGACGCAACCATATATTCAATTTTTTTATTTTCAAGGACTCGTTTACCAATTACTAAAGGGCGGATTCCATAAGGATCACGAAAAGCAACAAGACCATGGCCAATAATCATTGCTACGCAAGCATATGCGCCTTTAATAATACTGTGAACATTATGTATTGCGTTAAAGATATTATCGGCAGTCAATGGAAAAGTAGGAAACTTATCTAATTCATTGGCAAAAATATTGAGTAAAACTTCAGAATCTGAATTTGTATTAACATGACGTTTTGCAAGTTCAAATACTTTATTTCTAAGCTCATCGGTATTGGTTAAATTTCCATTATGAGCAAGCGCAATACCATAAGGTGAATTGACATAAAAAGGTTGCGCCTCGGACGGGCTTGAACTACCTGCAGTAGGATAACGAACATGCCCTATTCCCAAATTACCTTGCAATCGCTGCATATGATGCTCTTGAAACACATCTTTAACTAAACCATTCGCTTTACGCAAACGAAAGCGATTTTGATTATCAATAGTCACAATACCAGCTGCATCTTGCCCTCGATGTTGCAAAACAGTCAATGCATCATAAATAGATTGATTAACAGTACTACACCCTACAATACCAACAATACCGCACATACTATGATTACCTCAAATTTATTGCACTAAAAACGAAGAAGACTGTTGTATAAAATCAAAAAACCAACGAATAATAAAATGAAAATGTGGAATTAATTGTGATTGAGCCCAATACGAAGATTGAGATAACGAAGTAAAGGTATCAACCAAAAAGAGAACTGCCGCAACAACCAAAATACCCCGTAATACGCCAAAACAGATACCTAATACACGATCAGTGCCAGATAATCCCGTTTTTTGGACTAATTGACCAATAAGATAAGATACAATTGAGCAAACTAATAGCGTAGCAATAAATAAGATAACAATGGCTGTTGCAATGCGTATAATATTACTATCAAAATAAGTTAAATAATCGGTAATATAGATATAAAATCGGCTAGAAACAAAGAAAGCTAAAACCCAGCTAATAAGAGATAAAGCTTCTCGAACAAATCCCCGCACAATGCTAATTAATGCAGAAACGGTAATTACACCAATAATCGAAAAGTCAACCCAGTTCATCATAATAACTCACAATTTTATATTAATAATATTTTATTTTAATTGTTATTTGCAATACAAAACAATGACTAATTAGCAATAATAATACCTTTTAATTTTGTTAAATTATTTAAGTTAATAATCACTTGTTCTGCTTGTTCTTTTTTAGCATAAGGACCAACCTGTAACTTAATTAACTGATTAGGTTCAGGGTTTTTGGGTATTGTTTTAACGCTATAATTATTTAGCCTTAACAATGCAACTAACTCTTCTATTTTTTGCCTATTTTTTAAAGCAGTAAGCTGGATCATATAAGGCTTAGGTTCTTGTTGTGACACAGAATCGTTGTTTATCGTTGTTGAAGTATCTGCATTATCAACAATATCTGACGAAACGATTGAACTAGGACTTTGTTCTGAATCAGGTATATAAGAAATATCTGGTATATTATCGGTAAAATCATCATCGTTGGTTGATGCTATAGCCTGATTTTGATGAGTAATAACGTCTGGTTGAAAAATAGGGGTTGTAGAAATTGGCAAGTTAGACTTATCGGTTATTATCCATGGTGTAATTGCTGCAGTAATAAGCAATAATGTAGCAAACCCTACAAGACGATTCCTTATTTTATTGTAATTTTTTGGATTAATTTGTTGATTATCCGTCATAATTAATTCCACTTAAATGAGGAGTTTCAGCTAAAACATCAGATACAGTATGAAATGAACCACATATCACGATAATATCACTCTGTTTAGCATCCTGCATTGCTTTTCGATAAGCTCTAGAAACCGTATCAAATGTTGATACATTAGGTTCACCTTTATTCAATAAGTGTTGTTTTAATACTTCTGCACTACAACCTCGCTCACCATAAAGTGAGGCACAATACCATGCATCGCCAGTTAAAATAGATAAGGTGCTTTTAATATCTTTGTCTTTAAGCATACCAATGACAAATCGTAGTTTTCCAAGCCCCAAATATTTCTCTTTTAATTTTTCTAATTGTTGTGTTAAATAAGTTGCAGCATGGGGATTATGAGCTACATCAAGGATCACCAACGGTGATGTTTTGATAATTTGAAAGCGTCCCGTTAAATTAGAATTTTTTAATCCATTAACTATTTCGTGTCGTGTTATTTTAAGCGATGAATAGCTTAAAGCAGCAACTGCAGTTGCTGCGTTAGCTAAAGGAACATTAGCAATAGGTAAATTTTCATATTGTTTTATAGATGACTGAAATGCCCATGAATTGTTATTAACTTGTCTAAAATACCAATCACAATTTACCGAATAGATCGGGCAGTTAACTAATTTTGCAACATTTAAAATAGATGTAGGCATATCTGGCTCACCAACAACAGCAATACTTTTAGATTTAAAAATACCTGCTTTTTCACGCCCGATACTTTCACGGGTATCACCTAAATAATCAATATGATCAATATCAATAGTTGTGATGACAGCCACGTCTGCATCAACAATATTGGTTGCGTCTAACCGCCCACCAAGGCCAACTTCTAATATAACCACATCTAATTTTGCATGTTTGAATTGATAGAGTGCAGCAAGTGTTGCATATTCAAAATAGGTAAGAGATATATCGGCTCTGGCTTTTTCTATTTCGACAAAAGCTTTTACGGTTTCTTGTTCACTTGACTCTTGGTTATTAATACGTACGCGCTCAGTAAATCGTAATAAATGAGGGGAGCTATACACACCAACGTGCAAACCAGCCTCAAGCAATATCATTTCAAGTGTTCGGCAAGTGGTTCCTTTGCCATTGGTGCCAGCAACAGTAAAAATGTAAGGTGCTGGTTGCACTAAATTAAGACGTTGAGCGACTGTCTTTACTCGTTCTAAACCCAAATCAATAGTTGTTGGATGTAATTGCTCTAAATAACAAAGCCATGTATTTAGATCTGACATGGCATTCGGTTGTTTAATTTGCATACTCAATCAAACTGTCTCGGTAAGAGTAATATTATTAAACGGATCAGGTAATCTCATTAATTTAGCTATTAAACTAGCAATTTTAGGACGCATATCTTTACGATGAATGATCATATCAATTGCGCCTTTTTCAAGTAAAAACTCACTGCGTTGAAACCCTTCTGGTAACGTTTCACGAACAGTTTGTTGAATTACTCGCGGTCCAGCAAAACCTATTAGCGCTTTAGGTTCTGCAATGTTAATATCACCTAGCATCGCCAAACTTGCAGATACACCTCCCATGGTAGGATCGGTCATTACAGAAATATAAGGTAAACCTTCATCTTGCATTTTAGCAAGAATCGCACTAGTTTTTGCCATTTGCATTAACGAAAACAAGGCTTCTTGCATTCGAGCACCACCACTTGTTGAAAAACAAATTAAAGGGCATTTATCCTCAATAGCTTGCTCTGCTGCTCGTGTGAATAATGCACCAACAACAGAAGACATTGATCCACCTATAAACGCAAACTCAAAACAAGCCACAACGACTGGAATACCTAGTAATGTACCTTTCATTACAACCATTGCTTCCTTTTCGTGGGTATCCTTTTGCGCTGCGGTTAAACGATCTTTATATTTTTTAGTATCTTTGAATTTCAAAATATCTTTAGGCATAAGCTCTGTACCGATCTCAGTATCCGAACCTTCATCTAAAAAACGGTATAAACGCACACGGGCAGGAATATGCATGTGGTGGTCACATTTTGGACAAACCTCTAAATTAAGATCAAGTTCAGCTTGATAGATAACTTGCTCACAATTACTACATTTAGTCCAAACCCCACCAGGGATATTTGCTTTTTTATGATCTGACGATATATTATTTTTACTAAGAATTTTTTCAATCCAGCTCATTATGATTCTCTCATTCTGGCACTCTTTACAAATTTGGAGCTATTGTACAATACTTTGTGCTAATTCTTAATAGTTGTTTTTATTTTTATCTTATTTGGTAAATGGAATTTCCCTCAGAATATGACATTTAAAACAAATTAAAACACTAAAAATTTAAATACCACTGAGAAAACATCATTTATATATAAAAATAGATTTAATATGACCTTAAAAAATTATTGGTATATAATTGGTAAAATTTTATTTTCCATTTTTTAAAATTAAGGGGTTATAGATGGACAAGGAAAAATCAACCGCACCATCGTTTCAAGGTGTACTTGAATATATTCGTTTATCTCGTCGTTTAAATAAATTAAAACGCGAAATTTCAGATAACGAAAAAAAGATTCGTGACAACCAAAAACGAGTATTATTACTTGAAAACTTAAGTGAATATATTAAACCAGATATGACTTACGAAGAACTTCAAGCAATCATTGCTAACATGAAAAGCGATTATGATGATCGCGTAGACGATTACATTATTAAAAATGCTGAAATTTCAAAAGAGCGTCGAGAAATCAGTAAAAAAATGCGCAGTTATCGTTCTAACTAAGCATACTATTTTATAAATAGCGTCCCTTGCATGTGGACGCTATTTTTTATATAACTAAATCAGCCTCCAGCCAATTTGACTTTAAATCCTTTATCTTCTAACAATGATTTTAATAAATCTCGTTTATCCCCTTGAATTTCAATAATGCCATCTTTAACCGAACCACCACAACCACAACGTTTTTTTAATTCTGCTGCTAACTGTAATAATTGTGCATCACTCATATCAAATCCCGTAATAACACAAACACCTTTACCTTTACGACCTGACGTTTGTCGTTGGATTCGAATAATGCCATCCCCCTTAGGCCGAGAGATCATTGTTTCAGTTGGTTTAATTCGACCTTTATCGGTCGAGTAAACAAGTAGATTTTCTGACGTCATTTTGTTTAGCTCTTAGTTGGTTCAAGTGTTGCTAAAATTGTTTTTAACGCTTGAGCAGGATCGTCTGCTTGAGTTATTGGACGACCAATCACTAAATAATCAGAACCAGCAGCTTGAGCTCGCTGAGGCGTCATAATCCGACGTTGATCATCGGGATCGCTACCTGCGGGTCTTATACCTGGTGTAACTAACTTAAAATCACTACCTAATCGTATTCTAAAACTTTGAACTTCTTTAGCTGAACAGACCACTCCATCAAGCCCGCAGTTTTTAGCAAGTGTTGCCAATCTAGTCGCTTGTTCTAGAGGTGATACATTGATACCAATTTCTTGAAGATCGGTTGACTCCATACTGGTTAGTACAGTTACTGCGATCAAAATTGGTGCATCTTTACCATATGAATAAAGCGCATCCTTTGCAGCAGTCATCATGCGCGAACCCCCGCTAGCATGTACATTGGTCATCCAAACCCCCAGATCAGCAGTGGCTGCAATTGCTTTTGCGACAGTATTAGGAATATCATGAAATTTAAGGTCTAAAAAGACATCAAAACCTTTTTGCATAATTTTCTTAATAAAATCAGGTCCAGCATGAGTAAAAAGCTCTTTACCGACTTTGAGTCGACAATCTTTAGGATCTACTCGATCAATAAAATTCCACGCTGATTTTAGATCCGCAAAATCAACTGCAACTATAATTGGTGATAACATAACTCACTTATTCCTTTTAATAAAAATTTAGCTGTTTTTTCTAACAAATTCGTTCAAATCGGTATAAAAAATGCGGGCACTTTCTTTATAGCCTTTCAGAGTCTGATGTACTAGATCTGGGCGAGCTAACTTTTGTTGACGCCATTGTTTAATAGAATACTTACCGCCCATTGCCACTTGCCAATCCCAAAATAATGTTTTTTCAGATTTAGCAACTTGTTTTTGAATTTCCATAACTTTAGCAAAAGACGGAGGCATATCTGTTTCATTTAACATTGTATCTGGCGGTGTCATTAGCAAAATTGCCGCATTAGGTAATGTTTTACGGATCAGTCTAATATTATTGATTAAGTTGTTTCGATACTGATCAGCATTTAATGATTTATCAAAACTTTCATTTGTTCCGTATTGCAGAATAACCAAATCACTTTTTGATACACTTAGTTCTTTATACCAATCTTGCCCCCACTTTTGCAAAATGGTTTGTTTTGCCCCATTCGTAGCAATCGATGAAACAATTACACCAGGTTGTTGGTAACGAGTTAACCAAACGCCACCAAGCTCAATACTTCTTTGCCCTTTTATAATTAAAGGCAATTTAGATACAACCGTTGTAGTTTGCCAAATATTTGATTTAGGCATATAACTAAAATCTAGTTTATTATTATTTGCATCATAAAGTGTTAGTATATTTGAACTGCTTTTAAGCATCTTAAAGGTTAACTTAACTTGCCAAGTTTTATCCTTTAATCCTATAGGTATAATCTGGATAGCCGCCGAATCTTTATTAGGTTTAGCAATAAAACCACCCATAGGGAAATCCAAATTACTTAACTTTCGGCTACTTAACACATCCCAATGATTAAATTTCCATGTCACTGCTGCATGGTTTTGCCCCTTTATCTCAATAGGCGTTATCCAACCAACACCTGCATTACCATACTTTTTTTGCATTAATGTTCTAAATTCACCTGTAAAAAAGTCAGCTGCCGAATGAGAATCGCCAAATTGAGTGATATTAATGACTTTATTAGTTTTTTTGTTATTAGCTAATAACTTTAAACTTCTGGTAAATTGTTTAGTATTAGGATCGCCAAAATCAATAATGGCAGATGCAGTAGAAGTTTTACTTTCTGCTACGCTACATCCAACGGTAATAGTTATTACAATTACCGCTGTAATATATTTTAAAAATTTAATCATTATGGAGGCCCTCTAATTCTTTATAAATTATTTTTTCCATAATTTCTTTTGCCAGAATTTTTTGGCCTGTTGGAGTAAAATGAACGCCATCGTCAACCCTTACTTTGATTTTTGCTTTATCTATTTCTACAAAATTGCTGAATTTTTCGTATGTACATCCTAATAATTCATTGGTTGTTAAAAAATGTTGTCGAGCTTTTTCTATTTCAGATTTATATAAGCTGTTTAAGTAAACCATACCATCATTTAATTTTGCCTTACGCATACAAGGCGCCGCAAGCCAAAGTACTTGAACATTATGCTCTATGGCACTATTTAAGATAGATTTAATACGTAAACGGTATTGATCTTCCCACAATTCAGATTTGAATTTAGCATATTTGATATACCCCTTAACAGGGAAATCCCAAGGATCATTAGCACCAAGAAAAACAACAAGTAATTTAATAGAAGGATCAGCAATTAAATGATCGTTAATTGTTTTTGACCAATCAAAAGCTCTTGGATAAGCAAGACCTGTACTTTGTTTGCTCAAATCAAGGCTTTCTATTTTATACTGTTTAAATAGCATTTTTTTAACATATGGTGCAACACCTTGCATTAAAGAATCCCCTGCAAAAAATACTTTATCATTACTTGTTAATACAATAGGTAGTGATTTATTAGTTAATTCAATCTCTACGTTTAGATTTTTAGGTTCATCTTGCAATACAGGCTCTAGTTTTGCTTTATTCAGTTCGATAGTATCTGAATGTGTATCCGAATTTGAACTTATTTTACTATCTTGAATATTGACTAATTGATCTCTTTTTAAATCCACTTTTGTTACAAGTTCGATTTTATTATGTTGTTTTTCATCTTCAGGATAAGGCGCATTTAACTCTGAACTCTCATTTTCAAAAATAGGCAAAAAAATATTAATAGATGGAGTAAGTAATGTTGATTTTCGTATTGGCAAATATTGTTGAATATTAGGTTCATTATTGTTATTTTCTTCCAATTCTTGAGTTGGTAGTGTGCCTTGAGCAATAAAATTATTACTGTTAAGTAAATCGGTATGATATGCCTGCTGCCAATAAATTAGTATTGATTTATAATAAAGTATAATTAATGCCACTGAGGTAACAAACAAAACAATCAATATATAACCAGCAGATAAATGGTTACTGACAAGAACTGAAGCAGGTTTGTTTTTTTTATTTTTCTGATGACTTTTTTTAAATGTATTTTTATTCAGCGATTTATGATGTTGCCGTTTCAAATTCGATGGTGATTTTTTATTACTTCTCGAAAACGATTTTTTATATATCATCATAACTAAGCACTATAATTAAAAATTAGCGTAAATAAAGTTAGGAATACCTGATGGCGCAATATAAATAGCCAACCATAAAATAAAAATAAATACCAATGGTAAAAAAAACAGTGATATTTTGGTTAATTGCATGATAAACCACTCAGTGAAATTTTTACACATTGGATAAATGAAGTAGATAAAACTAATAACTAAAAACCCCCCTGCATATTGTGGTTCTATCAAAAAATTATGCACTAATGCGGACAAATAATCCAACGCATCAAACACGTTTTCACAATAAAAAAAGAGCCATGTAAAACAAACATAATGCCATGTTAGTAATCTTGCTACCGTTGGCGAACGTAGTGCTATCCTATCTTTACCTAAATAACGATCACCAATATTAAGTGCCACAATGCCAATACCATGACATGCTCCCCAAATAATAAAATTAAGACCTGCACCATGCCATAGTCCAGACAGTAACATGGCAATCATGACATTAATTTGCGTTTGAATAAAACCTCGCCGATTTCCACCAAGTGGAATATAAATATAATCACGAATCCAGTGAGATAAGCTAATATGCCAACTACCCCAAAAGTCTTTTAAATTCAATGATAAATAAGGCAAATTAAAGTTAATTGGCAAACGAAAACCTAGTAATAAAGCCATACCTGTAACTAAATCTGTGTAACCCGAAAAATTTAAGTAAATTTGTATAGCATAAGCATAAAGTCCAACTAACAAATCAATTACACTAAATTCTAATGGATTGGCAAATATTGGTTTAACCCAATGCTCACTGATTAAACCACCTAAACAGTAAACCTTAATAACAGCCAAAATAAGCAATGTAAATGCACGAAACGGCTCTAAAATTTCGCGAGGTTGGGCAACATTGATTTGCGGTAAAAAATCTTTAGCACGGTTAATCGGACCTGCAATAATACTAGGAAAGAACGATAAAAATAGTGCAAAATCCCAAAATTTAGCAACAGCAAGCTCTTTCTTTTTTATTGAAACTAAGTAACTTACCGAATGAAAAGTATAAAATGAAATACCAATAGGAATTAATACTGTTATAGCTGGCAATAAAACAGATAAATTCAATAAATTAAAAAATTCTTGTAGCTCGTAACGGAAAAAATCAAAATATTTAAATAAGGCTAGATTAATAATTGATACACATAACCCTAAAACGAGCCATCGCTTTGCATGATGTTCCGATGCGGCAATCATCACCGAAAATAAATAAATCACACAGGTATAAATAAAAAGGATAAGCGAAAATTGCCAGCTATAACTACCAACAACAAGATAGCTTGCTACTAAAAGCAGGCTATTTTGTATTTTGGGCGATCGGTAGCATCCCCAATACAAGGCAAAAAAAACAATAAAGAGTAAACCAAATTCAATAGATAAATAACTCACTGTCATCCTTTTTATTTAACGGGATACTTTCCTAAAATTTTTTGACAAATTCCATTATAAATTTTTTAACTCTCCGTTTCGCTAATCAATTCGGATTGAGCAAGTACATTATAAACAATGAGTTCCTTATTCAATCCAGTAACAGTTAATAACTGGTTTCTTGCCTGTAACCATAAATTATAAAGTGCAGAAAGTTTTTCATTACTTTTAGTTGCAAACAATCGAACTAAAGGGACTTGATCACGATTAACAATAAAACGCCCTACTTTTTGCTTCGCTTTTAGCGCATCACTTAATAATGAACAGAACCAAATGATTTGTTCAATAAAATCTTCATTATCAAAGGTTTTAGCCAACTGCCAATAATTATTTTGTGGTACAACGTCTAATAAATGATTACAAAAAACTTTACGTCGTTGCCACTTTTCAGGTGTTAATAATATCGCTGCTTTTAGTGGCGCATTTTCGCTCAATAATAACGCCGAGGCAAGTTCATTATCGCTATATTGCTGATCATGTTGTTTTTTTAACCACCCAATAGATTGTTCCAATTTAGGAAGAGCCAAAAAATAAGAAAAACAACGGCTATGTATTGTTGGCAATAATTGGCTATTATGTTCATCGCTCAAAATAAAATATGTATTTTGGGGTGGTTCTTCTAATGTTTTAAGCAACGCATTAGCAGCGGCTTCAGTCATTAAAGCCGCATGTTTTATCCAAAGAACTTTATTGCCACCCTGCTGAGATTTTTCGTAAACTTTGCTAGCTATATTACGAATTTGATCAATGCCGATTGAACGTTTACCTTGCTCATTGGTTATTACATCATAATCAGGATGATGATGAGCCAAAAACAATTGACAGCTATGACAGGTTAAGCACGGTTCTAATTGCTGTGAACATTGGCATAATAAACGATTTGCAAGCTTTGAAATAAATTCGTTCTCACCACTACCTTGAACATAATTAATTAGCAAAGCATGATGAGCACGCTTGTTTATAATTCCTGATGCTAATTGCTGATAAGGTAGCGAAAGCCATGGGTAGTCATTTAAGATCATTGAATATTAAACCTATTTTGTTAACCATTTTGTTAAAGTTTGTTCAATTTGCTTGGTTACATTGTCAATTGATTGAGCTGCATCAATAATCATAATAGTATTGTCTTGCTTGGCAAGATCCAAATAACGTTGCCGGACTCGTTCAAAAAATGGCAACGATTGTTGCTCAATACGATCGAGTTTCCCTCTCGCTTTTGCGCGCATTAAACCAATTTCAGGAGCAATATCTAAATATAAAGTAAGATCAGGCTTAAAATCACCTAATACTTGTTCTTTTAATGTTGTTATAAAAGTTTGATCTAACTGACGCCCCCCACCTTGATAAGCCTGCGTTGACAAGTCATGACGATCACCTATCACCCACTTACCAGCTTTAAGTGCCGGTTTTATAACATTATCAATCAACTGAATACGCGCTGCATATAGCATTAACAATTCGGCTTTATCAGTTAAAGGGTCGTTATCTAAACCATTTTTAATCATATTGCGTAACGCTTCAGCAATCGGTGTGCCTCCTGGCTCTCTAGTAAATTGCAAATCGTCAATACTGTGTTGAATTAAAATGTGGGCAACGGCATTAATCGCCGTTGTCTTACCCGCCCCTTCAAGCCCTTCTATGACAATAAATTTGCCTGTCATACTAAATTCCTAATCTATTTATGATAAGCCTGTATTTAATATTGCGCTATTGTACGCTATTTTTATTCATTATTTTAGCTTGTATCATAAAAATAGCTTATTAAAATATAGTAGGTACATGGTTCAGAAACATCTAAATTATAAGGACACCTTTTAAATTAAAGTCAAATAAAACATAAATTAAACCATGACGCACATTATGCGAAGCATTACGTAAAAAAAAATATATTATAGCAATCTGTAAATTAATGACATTAAAGCCATTTAATCCTTATAATAATAAAGCAAACAATAACCCCGCCAAATAATAACGAGCACAAAACGTAATACAACCTAGAGAGATTTATGAATCAACAAAATAACAATAATTGCCTTGATGGTGTTCAAACCAATATAAAGCGTCCTTTTATAATCGCTATTATGTACAAATTAGTTCCTTTTTCGATGATTTGGATAAGTTTGGTTTTAATGTATGGTGTAGTTTGTATGTACACTAATTCTGTTGGGCAAGACGAGTTTTATCGCTTTATTTTCTTCTTGCGTAGCCCTTTTGTTGTCATGCTTAATTGTATCGCGTTATTTATTAGCGTCTTCCATACGATAACTTGGTTTAATTTAATGACTAAAACGATACCAAGCGCACTGTTAAATAAAAAGTCGAACAGATTATTACTGATTGTAGGACTGTGGGCAGTTATGCTAGCTGTATCGGTTTTCTTATTTTTATTTTTATTGAAATGAGTGGTATTGAATCAATGAAAAATCAACAAATTCAAACAACAAACAAAGATGGAAGCGTAATAAGAAGTTTGTTTATGCTTGGTGGAACATGGGCTGCTATGTTTGCCCCCATTGTGCTAATAATTATGGCGTTTATGCTCCCCTTTGGGGAGGTTGCGACGCGATCTTATATTCTTAAAATAGCCAATACAGACATAGGTAAAGTTCTTTTATTTTTGACAATTTCATTACCTGTCTGGTTTGGATTACAACAAATTTTAACTATTTTGCATGAGCATCAAATCCACCCAAAACGTGAAAAATTACTAACATTTGGCTTAGCATTAGCATGGACATTACATGCTATTTACCTATTGTTTATTCGAATGTGATAATGTTTTTCTAGTAAATAGATAGAATACAAAAAATGCCATCAACCAAATAACGTTTTTTGTATTCTTATATTCCTAAAAATTAATAATAAGTCAATTCTCGAGTCACCGTTGTTTGTTTACCACCTTGGTTATTTTTAACTTTACTTGCTGTTAGCCAATCATTTTTTTCATTAAAAGTTAAAAATTTAGTGACATAATGAGCCGCTTCTTTACCTGCGGATAAATAAGAAGAATCGATGGACATTAATCGATGATGTTCATTATCGTATTGATACGAAAAATCACTTTCATTTTTCATATTATTACTAAATTGATAGAGCACTTTAGCTAACTGTTGATTTTGATACTCAAACGTATAGGTTGACGCCCCTTTTTGTTCTGTACCTGTGTATTGCCCATTCTCATCAATTTCTTTTAGTTGCCATTGTACATTTTTATTGATCAGGCAATTATTCGTGTCGTACATATAATTATCGGTTTCAACAAAAACAAAATCAGCCGCTTTTTTGGTTTGTTGGGATAGTACAATTTTGCCTTGTTCATCAGTACTAAATTGAATAATGCTATTGGTTTTATCTTCTGCATCTTCAATAATATTTTCCCAACCTGATTTATTTTTTTGTAGGTGTTCAGAATAAATTCGGATATCTTTTTCTGAATAAAGATCGTAATGGCTTTGTGTGATAAGCCCATTGGAATCATACATTAGTGTATGCTTAGCTGTTGTACTATTTACATCACTATCACTACCTAATTTAGTCGTTGAATTTCTAACCTCTTGCTTAATACCTTTTATTGGTGAGTCAATATAATCAAGAATCTGAAAGATATAATTATTTGATTCAACAGTATTTTTAGTAAGATTATCACCACAAGTTAGCGCCATCACTTTTATCGACATGAACGACAAACAAGATGTTAATAAAAAAGTGAGTATTCGTTTTTGCATAATGAACCTGTTAAATAAATTAATGTATTGATTTATTAAAAATTAATTATAATTTAAATTATTGTTTTATATATTCATTTTTTACGCATCAACAGCGCATCATCCCAATTGACCTTTTTTTCTTGGTCTGGCTTTTTATTTTGTTGATTTTCTTGTTGAGTATTATCTTTATCAGTAAATTTTACTGTAGTTTCTATTTTTTCAATTTTATCTAGGTGAATCAAAGTCTTATTTTGTTTTCGCGGTAATTTATCCAAAAATGAAAGTAATGTTTTGGTATATTCATCTTCAGGTGAATAGAAAATCTTTTCACGTGAACCTTGTTCAATAATTTGACCTTCTTTCATTACAACCACTTGATGACACATAGAATAAACCAACGCTAAATCATGGCTAATAAATAAATAGCTAAGTTGATACTTTTCTTGCAACGACTTAAGTAAATAAATAATCTGTTTTTGAATAGTATGATCTAACGATGAGGTTGGCTCATCTAAAATCAATAGTTCTGGTTGTAAAATTAATGCGCGAGCAATGGCTATTCGTTGACGCTGTCCGCCAGAAAATTCGGTTGGATAACGATAACGCATTTCAGGGTCAAGACCAACTTCTTGCATAATATCAATTACCGCTTGTTCACGCTCCGCTCTACTTAGTTTTTTGTGAGTCACCAATCCTTCACTAATAATCTGCTCAACATTAAAACGTGGATTAAGTGATGAAAACGGATCTTGAAAGACCACTTGAATTCGGCTACGAAACGGTAACAATTTTTTAGCCTTTAAATGTTGTATCGGATGACTATCAAATAAAATATCACCTTGCGATTTAATCAATCGCAAAATCGCTAGTGCTGTAGTACTTTTACCCGATCCTGATTCCCCCACAATCCCAACTGTTTCGCCTTGGTGTACAGCAAATCCAATGTTGTTGACGATCTTCTTTTTTTGGTTAAGAAATAACTGTTTTTTCCCAATGACTTCAACATTAAGATGATTAACATTAAGCAGAATTCCAGGAGTATCAGGCAGCGGTACTGGTTCCCCGGTGGGTTCGGAATTTAATAATGTTTGAGTATATTCATGTTGTGGGCGTAAAAAAATACGCTGCTTATTATTGTATTCAACAATTTGCCCTTGTTGCATTACAGCCACTTTATCAGCTAGCTTTTTCACAATACTAAGATTATGTGAAATAAATAACATGCTCATATTCAGCTCTTTCTTCAGCTCTTTTAATAACTGAATAATTTGCGCCTGCACTGATACATCCAAAGCAGTAGTAGGTTCATCGGCAATCAATAATTTAGGATGCGTTAAAATCGCCATAGCAATCATTACTCGTTGCCTTTCACCACCTGATAGTTGGTGAGGATAAACCGATAACTTACTTTTTGGATCTTTAATTCCCACACGATCAAGGTATTGCAAAATCTCGCTACGTGCATTATGGCGACTCATACCTCGATGCAATGCAAGGACTTCGTAGAGCTGTTTCTCAACGGTATGCAAAGGGTTTAATGACACCATTGGCTCTTGGAAGATCATACTAATTTCATTACCACGGACTTTACGAAGTTCTTTGTCTGGCGCGTGTAATAATGATTTTTCTTCAAACAAAATCTCGCCAGTTGGATATACCACTTGTTCCTTACGTAATAATCGTAAAATAGATAGTGCGGTAATGCTTTTTCCTGAACCTGATTCCCCTACTAGCGCAAGTGTTTCTTGCTCATTAATATCAAAACTAATATTACTTACTACTTGCGATAGTAAATGTGCACCACGTTTAAATGCGATACTTAAATCCTGTACTGATAATAAAGGAGAACTCATTGATATGTTCCTTTGTTTGGATCAAAAGCATCTCTTACCGCCTCACCAATAAAAATAAGCAGTGACAGTAAAGTTGCAATAATTAAAAATGAACTAATACCCAGCCAAGGCGCTTGTAAATTATTTTTACCTTGTAATAATAAACGACCAAGGGATGGTGAATCAATCGGCAAACCAAAACCTAAAAAATCTAGTGATGTTAAAGTAGTAATTGATCCGCAAAGAATAAAAGGTAAAAAGGTTAATGTTGCTACCATAGCATTAGGTAAGATATGACTAAACATAATCTTACTATCACTTACCCCCATTGCTCTGGCTGCACGGATATAATCAAAATTACGAGTTCGTAAAAATTCGGTACGCACAATTCCAGCTAATCCCATCCAACCAAACAAAACAGTAATGCCGAGCAACCACCAAAAATCAAGTGGCAAAATGCTAGCCAATAAAATAATTACAAATAAACCTGGCAAACCGCACCAAATTTCAATAAATCGTTGCCCTATTAGATCAACTATTCCACCATAATAACCTTGAATTGCACCAATGATTACCCCGATAATTGAAGTAAACGCTGTTAAAAAAATAGCAAAAAACATTGAAATACGAAAGCCATACAAGATATTCGCTAATACATCAAACCCTGCATCAGTGGTTCCCAACCAATGTGACGACGAAGGTGGTGTTGGAAAAGTGCTTGATGTATCGTAAATTAATGTATTGTAACTATAACGAAACGGTGGCCATAAAATCCAACCATTAGCTTCTATTTTCTTTTGTACAGCAGGATCAAGATAATTAGTTTGCGTTTCTAATTGCCCACCAAATTCCGTTTCGGGATAAAAATGAAAAATTGGCGAATAGTAATTATCCTGATATTTAATAAAAATCGGTCTATCGTTAACAATAAAATCAGCAAATAAGCTAATCACAAAACAGATCATAAATAACCAAAGTGAATAATAGCCACGGCGATTATGTTTAAATCGTTGCCAACGTTGTTGATTAATAGAATAATGAGTGGTCATTAGTTGCGAGCCTCAAAGTCAATGCGTGGATCTATCATCATGTAAGACAAATCAGATAACAGCTTAGTAACAAGCCCAACCAACGTAAAAATGTAAAGTGACCCAAAAATCACGGGGTAATCACGTTGGATAATTGCCTCATAACCCAATAGACCAAGCCCATTAAGCGAAAAAATAATTTCGATAAGTAACGAACCAGTAAATAAAATCCCCACGAAAGCAGCAGGAAAGCCTGATATAATCAGCAATGTTGCATTACGAAAGACATGTTTATATAAAATTCTTCTTTCACTTAGCCCTTTAGCTCGTGCAGTTATTACATACTGTTTGCGGATTTCATCTAAAAATGAGTTTTTAGTCAGCATAGTAAGCGAAGCAAAACCGCCAATAACCATTGCAATAGTAGGCAAACAGATGTGCCATGCGTAATCTTTTACTTTGCCCCAAAAATCAAGTTGATCAAAATGATTCGAAACAAGCCCACGAAGTGGAAAAACATCCCAATAACTGCCACCCGCAAATAGCACAATCAATAACACCGCCAATAAAAAAGGCGGAATAGCATAACCAATAATAATTAACGTACTTGACCAAAAATCAAATGCAGAGCCATCTTTCACCGCTTTGCGAATACCTAAAGGGATTGAGATCAGATAAACAATTAAAGTACTCCATAACCCCAATGAAATTGAAACAGGTAAACTTTTGGCAATTAAACCTAAAACCGATTCACTTTTAAAAAAACTATTACCAAAATCAAATAGTATATATTTCTTTAGCGTCTCGATATAACGTTCAAATATTGGTTTATCAAAGCCGTATTGTTTTTCTATCATCGCAACAACTTGTGGATCAAGCCCACGTGAGCCTCGATAGTTCGACTCATGTTTATACTGTTGTACTGATGTTGAAGAACCACCACTCCCTGGCAATAATCCTTGCCCTGCTTGCGGGCCATTTTCAATCATAGCAAGCGCCTGATCGACTGGTCCACCTGGTGCAACTTGTACAATAAAAAAATTGATAGTCAAAATCACAAACAATGTTGGAATAATCAGCAACAGTCGACGAATAAGGTAATTTAGCATATTAATGTTCCTGATTTTTAGGCAGGCTAGCTGCTTTATTTGCATCATACCACCAACTATCAACCCCTATTGCATAAGTCGGTTGTATAGTTGGTTGCCCAAATTTGTTCCAATAGGCATAATACGTTTTACTGTTATACCACATTGGAATCATTGGATATTCTTGCGTTAAAATACGATCAAGTGCACGTCCTAATGGGACAAGTTCTTCTTGATTATCCACATTCTTAATAATTTCAGCGATAATGCCATCGATAGCTTTATTATGTAACCCCGAAGCATTCCACGATGAGTTAAGGTATTCGCTTCCCCAAAACATCAATAAATTAGAATTGGGATAATTTACGGCATAATAATCACGTGCAACCATATCATAATCACGCTCACGAACACGCCGTAAATGTTGTGCGGAATCTAACAAGGTAATTTTCATGGTGATCCCTAAACGGGCCAAATTTTGTTGAAAAGGAATAGCATATTTAATATCGCTACCAAGAGAACTGATCAGTTCAAATTCAAATGGCTGCTGCGTTTCGATATTAATTAACTTGCCGTCTTTAATTTCCCATCCAGCTTGTTTTAGTAATTCAGCCGCTTTTAATAAATTGTCACGATTAAAACCTTGCCCATCACTTTTAGGAATAGAATAAGCATTATCAAAAACAGCGTCAGGAATAATATGCTTATAAAGATTGAGCCACTTTAATTCTTGCCCTGTTGGCTTACCTTTTGCCGAATAAATAGTATTTTCAAAAAAGCTGTAAGGTCTTTTGTAACTGTCATAATAAAACGCATGATTTAGCCATTCAAAATCAAATGCCAGTGTGATAGCTTGACGAACTCTAATATCTTTAAATAGTTCTTTTTGTAAATTGAATGCTAGCCACTTAGTATCGGTTGCGGTTTTAACCGGTCTTTCTTGTTTAATAATATGGTTATTATCAAAATATCGACCTTGATATTGAGTAAACCAATTTTTGGGTTGATCTTCAGCTCGCAGATCATATTCACCAGCTTTAAAGGCTTCTAGTGAAACGTTATCATCCATATAATAATCAATACGTTTTTCGTCAAAATTATCTAGACCTTTATTAATCGGCAAATCACGCGCCCAATAATTCGGATTACGTCGATAAACAACATATTGCCCCATTTTATAATCACTAATATAGTAAGGACCACTACCCACTGGCGGGATGTTTAATGGCTCTGAAAAATCATGATGTTGCCAAAAATGTTGGGGAATAACTCGCATACTACCCACAAACGAAAGAAGCTTTTCACGATCCGACTCAGGGATATCAACTCGCACATGGTAATTATCTATCGCTTTAACGGCAACACCTTTATTATAAACACGGTATTGAGGCACGCCTTCGGTCATAAATTTATGAAAGGTAAATTCAACATCATAAGCAGTAATAGGCTTATCATCTTGAAAACGAGCACGAGGATTTATTGCCACTTCCGCCCAGCGATATTGATTAGAATAGGTAATTGACGTCGCAATAAGGGGATAAAAACTGGTAATATCATCCTCAGTATTAGTAAAAAGACTGTCATACAGCGCCCCAGAATTACGTTCAGGTGCGCCACGGCTAGCAAAGCGATTTAAATTATCAAAAGAACCAATTTCAGCCAGTTTAATTACGCCACCTTTAGGTGCATTAGGATTGACATAATCAAGGTGCTTAAAATCATCGGGATACTTGGGTTTACCTGACAGGGAATAGATCGTCTTATGATAAATCACCTCGTGTGGCTGGCGTGGCCCCACAAGCTCAACTTGCTGATTTTCAGGCAACGGCATTGGAGGATTAACATCGACTTCCTCCTCGATCTGGCGCTCAGTCTGTGGCGACACAGTTTGTTCTTCATCAGCAAAAACAGGATCAGCAAAAACAGGCGCAGAACAAACGACCATACCGCTTAAGCAACTCAAGATAAATAATACTGTTATAGGTTGTTTAATTCGACCAATCATCCCAATTCCATTCCTGCTCCATTTAACAATAACATATTGATAATAGCATATTTATGTCACTTCTTATTGATTATTAACAAATCAGTCATTCAAGGCAAACACAAGCCTCAATTAAGTTGCCTATTTTGCCAAACTTCAACTAAATGAGCAAAACCTAATTAATAAGATAAAAATAAAATGAGACTACTCACTAAAAAGACCCATTTGATAAAAAATGAGTCACATTGATTTTAAGCCAATGCGCTTAGCTTCTTCCACTTTCTAATCTTGGTTCTAAACGACTTAAAAGGCGCGACAGAATTGATATGGATAAAGCGCGCAACAGTCCATGCTTCAGGATACGGCGTTGTCCAATTGCGAGTATCTTTGATAAAGAGCGTATCTTCACTTAATGATTCGATCCACTTATTCCAAATTTCAATTTGTTGCTTAAATGAATGGATAAGCGCTTGCAATGATAAATCCTGATAAGTCTCATAAAAATGTTGGTATAAATCACCCAACCGATTCCATTTATAACCCGGCGCAGGTAATTCAGGCGTCTGGCCTGCAAGCTCATCATCATCCCAAGACTTAACCAAATTAAGCCAACCTAATTGATAAGCAATCATCTGAGCAGGCGTACGATCAACACCCTCCACCAAAGTGTCTTTTTGTGATTCAGACAACACCGCAAATTCATCAATAAATAACTTAGCTGTCTTGTTTATCTCGTCCAATAACTGCTGTTTACTTACATAAGCCATTTTGAATCCTCCTAGATTTTGTAACCTATTATCCCTTATCAATAAATAATCAAGATACTATAAACCATGTATAAAAAAAGGCAAACAACCTTTGCGATTTTAAAAATCAGCCTAATAAAAAACACCGACAAAAATCGGTCAGAAAAGGTATTGATTTTATTGAAGTTTTTTGAAATGGTATTTTAGGGGATTACCTTGATTTTATGTCCTATTTTTAGGACAAACAGTTCAGTCAATATACTCACTTATAACATACGACAAAAGTCGGTAAAGTTTATAAAATGCAGGATTAGCTTGTTGAAAAGCAAGAAAAACAGATAAAAGAACCAAGAAAAAACTTCAATAAAATCAATATCTTTCCTGACCGATTTTTGGGAGGGTTTTTGCGTTGTTTTTTATAAAAAAGTGACTTATAAAAACCACTTAAGACTATGTTATTTGTTTTATTTCAGCGTCAAAATGTACCAATAATTAAGGCTAGTTGCTTTATCAAGCAAAGAGCATGACTAGGTCATTATAAGCGTCAGACAACAATAACGTCAGGTTTAATGCGTTAGCAAATATTTGTATAGCCTCGGGGTCGAGGCTGTTATTCCATTAATTTATAACTATTTTAGAATAGTGTTAATTAACGATATAGGCAATAAGGTTTGTCCATTACAATAACGTCTTTTTATTATAAATAAACCACGTGCTTGCCCTTTTCTGGCTGGAAGGTTGCTTTGCCAAATTCATCTAAGAAATAAGCAATATGATCGGCTTTATCCCCCACTAGGCGCCCTTTGACTTTGTTCCATGTCATAAGAACTATCATGGCGTCGGGTTCGCAACAAATCAGCATGGGTTGTTCAAACTCCTCGTTCCAATAAAACTCGCCGCCGTATAATTTATGCGCAGTGAGTAATAAGTAACATCCATATTCTTGTGATATCATGTTGAGTTGTTCTTCTGATATGCTGAAGTTTTTTTCAGCTAGCTCACTGATGATCATTTCAACGACAGTGATGCTTTTTTCTGAATAATCGAGCTGGTTAATGCTCCATGTTGGGCTGTTTAAAATGGCATTTTGTGCCCATGCTTCGATTTCTTGATACAATTCGTTTTTTTGTTCAGTCATGTTGAGTTACTTCGCTATTAGGGTTAATTTGTTCTAGTTGTTTAACACTTTGCCACGCGGCTTCCATTTCTTCAAGTGTTGCTTGAGTTAAAGTAATATTTTTTTGTTGAAGGATCGATTCGACTTGTTTAAAACGTCGCGTAAATTTTTGGTTAGCCTGCTGCAAGCAGAGTTCCGATTTGATTTTTAAGTGCCTTGCTAAATTAACAGTTGCAAAAAATAGGTCACCAAGTTCTTCTTCAATTTTTTGTTGTTCACAATTGTTTTTGTTAAGCTCTTGTTCAACTTCGTTGAGTTCTTCTTTGACTTTGTCTAGAACTGGTTGTAATTCTGTCCAATCAAATCCAACCGATGCACAGCGTTTTTGTATTTTGTCGGCTTTTATTAAGGCGGGGAGCGCATTTGGTATGTCGTCTAATATTGAGTATTGTGAGCGGTTATTACGTTCGGTCTGTTTTAGTTGTTCCCAGTTTGGTTTTTCGGTATTGTTATTGCCAACAGTGTTGTTATTACCCAATAGATGGGGGTGGCGATGCACTAATTTATCCGCCACGGATTGACAAATATCGTCAAAATTAAATGCATTTTGTTCTTTTGCTAAATCGGCATAAAAAATAATGTGAAACAGTAGATCGCCAAGTTCATTTTTAAGTTCGTGCATATCTTGCCGTTCTATTGCGTCTAGTACTTCGTAGGTTTCTTCTAGTGTATAAGATTTTAAAGATTCAAAAGTTTGCACACGATCCCATTCGCACCCTTTTATCGGATCGCGCAGTTGTTGTGTGATGGATTGCAGGCGTTGTAATTCGTTCAAGGTATTTTCCGTCAGTTTTAGGTTAGTTGTGTTATTGTAAAGCTTTCACTACAAAAGCGTTATTGGTTTTAGCGCGAATGGAAATTTATTTTATTTTTATTGGTAAATTATTTGTTAAAAAAACGTTAACATCATGAAAAATAATGTTATTTATGGAACTTCTAGCTGATAAATGTAAATTAAGTATATAATACATAACTTTGAAATTAATTGTATAAAATAATATGAATAATCTACGAGAACTTACGTTAAGGGGTACCATTCTTGGTGCCCTTATTACTGTTATTTTTACGGCGTCAAATGTCTATCTAGGTTTGAAGGTAGGATTAACGTTTTCGTCAGCCATTCCTGCGGCAGTGATTTCGATGGCCGTATTAAGGCTGTTTTCGGGCGCCACTATTTTAGAAAATAATATGGTGCAAACCCAAGCTTCAGCAGCAGGAACGCTTTCATCCATCATTTTTGTTCTTCCTGGTTTGTTGATGATTGGTTATTGGCAAGGATTTCCGTTTTGGTTGACGTTTGCTGTGTGTGCCGGTGGCGGAATGCTTGGGGTTTTATTTTCTATCCCGTTGCGTCATGTGATGGTTGTTAAAAGTGATTTGCCTTATCCAGAGGGCGTGGCCGCCGCTGAAATTTTAAAGGCGGGCTCTAAAACCGATAATAACGAAGCAAATGATGGGCTTAAGGATATTTTATTTGGGGGCACAATCGCTTCTGTTGTTAGTTTGTTTACCAATGGCTTTCGCTTGTTATCTGATAGTGCGGCTTATTGGTTTAGTGCAGGTAAGTCTATCTTTCAATTACCTATGGGGTTTTCTTTAGCGTTACTTAGTGCTGGTTATTTAGTTGGCATTATGTCTGGTATTGCTATTTTGATTGGTACGATTATTGGTTGGGTCTTTGGTATTCCAATTTTAAGCGCGATTTATGATTATGATACTAGCGAACCATTAGCCAAAGTTGCAATGAACTTTTGGGCAAAAGATATCCGCTTTATTGGGGCTGGTACTATTGCGATTGCCGCTATTTGGACGCTATTGACTTTAGTTAAACCAATGATTGAAGGATTAAGGCTCTCTTTTAAAAGTATGCGTGCAGATGCGTTAGCTAATGATATTGCACCAACCGAGCGCGATTTATCACCTAAAGCTATTTTCTTAATCATGGCTGGTATGTTGGTTATTTTGTTAGTGACTTTTTATAGCTTTATTGCGGATAGTGGATTGTCGGCAGGCATTGCTTGGTCATTAGTGTTTTGTGCTACGTTGTTTGCTTTTATTATGGGCTTTTTAGTGGCTGCTGCGTGTGGTTATATGGCAGGGCTTGTGGGTTCATCAGCTAGCCCAATATCAGGCATTGCCATCGTTGCAGTGATTGTTATTTCATTGGTTTTATTGGGTTTGGGTGAAGTCAATGGTATGTTAGCTTCTATCGAGGGTTCTAATTTTGCCACAGCGCTTGCCCTGTTTACTACCAGTGCAGTGTTATCAATCGCTTGTATTTCAAACGATAATTTGCAAGATTTAAAAACAGGTTATTTAGTTCATGCTACGCCATGGAAACAACAAGTTGCGTTATTAATTGGCTGTGTGGTTGGTGCGATTGTTATCGCTCCTATTTTAGAAATTTTATATAACGCTTACGGCTTTACTGGTGCTTTACCTCGTGCTGATATGGATCCCAAACAAGTGTTAGCAGCACCACAAGCAACATTAATGACAACAATTGCTAAAGGTATTTTTTCGCATCAACTTGATTGGACAATGATTTTAATTGGGCTTGCTTTAGGTACAATTGTTATCATTATTGACTTAATTCTAGCTCAAAATAAATCTAAGTTTCGTATACCTGCTCTTGCTATTGGTTTGGGTATTTATTTACCGCCAAGTATTACAACACCAATTATTATTGGTACTTTTTTATCATGGATAATTAAACGTTATACTTATAAAAAAGCACAAGCACAAAATTTAGATCCAGAAGCGCAATTTAAGAAAGTGGATCGTAAAGCAGCATTGATTGCATCAGGGCTAATTGTTGGCGAGAGTTTGGTCGGCGTATTATTAGCTGTTGTGATTGTTATTAGTATTACAAGTGGCGGGAACGACGCACCGCTTGCTATTTCAGCCGATTTGGGTGTGCTGCCTGAGTTTTTAGGTCTTTTTGTTTTTGTGAGCGTTTGTCTGTTTTTTATTCGTCGTGCTTTGTCGGCAGTAAAAAAATAGTTTAGTTTAAACGCTATTAAATTTAAGCCCTTTATTCGTTGTAACAAAGGGCTTTTTTATTTACGTTGATTGTTTTTATGTCATGCTTTATTGTAAGGCATTAAAATAGTATTTTATTAACATATTTTATTTTGAATAATAGATAACAATATCATGATAGTATTTGACACCATCCAAGTTCGCCGCGGTATTAATTTACTTTTAGATAATGCCTCAGCTACGATTAATCCAAAACAAAAAGTCGGGTTAGTAGGTAAAAATGGTTGTGGAAAATCCACGTTATTTTCACTAATTAAAGGTGAAATTCAAGCTGATGCTGGCACGTTAAGTATTCCAGCCCAATGGCAACTTGCTTGGGTTAATCAAGAAACGCCAGCATTAGATATTCCTGCCATTGAATACGCTATTGATGGTGATCGTGAGTATCGACAATTAGAAAAGCAGTTAGATATTGCTAATCAGCAAAATAATGGCGAGCAAATTGCTCTTTTGCATGAAAAACTTGATACAATCGATGCGTGGACAATTCGCGCTCGAGCTGCAGCGCTTTTGCATGGTTTAGGGTTTTCTAACGAGCAATTGCAATCACCCGTTAAATCCTATTCTGGTGGCTGGCGAATGCGTTTAAATTTGGCTCAGGCATTAATGTGTCGCTCCGATTTATTACTACTTGATGAACCCACCAATCACCTTGATTTAGATGCTGTCATTTGGCTTGAAAAATGGTTAAGTAATTATTCAGGTACATTGATTTTAATTTCTCATGATCGTGATTTTTTAGATCCTTTAGTCAATAAAATTATTCATATTGAACAAAAAAGTTTATTTGAATACACCGGTAACTACTCGTCATTTGAGATCCAACGTTCAACTAAACTTGCTCAACAACAATCACTTTATGAAAGCCAGCAATTAAAAGTAGCGCATCTGCAAAGTTATATTGATCGTTTTAGAGCTAAAGCCACGAAAGCTAAGCAAGCACAAAGCCGAATAAAAATGTTAGAACGAATGGAGCTAATTGCACCTGCACATGTGGATAACCCATTTCATTTTAGCTTTAAACCATCAGAATTTTTGCCAAGTCCACTCTTAATGATGGACAAAGTTGTGGCTGGTTATGATAATAAAATTATATTAGAAAAGATTAAACTCAACTTAGTTCCTGGTTCACGTATTGGATTGTTAGGCCGCAATGGTGCTGGTAAATCAACACTCATTAAATTGCTAGCGGGCGAAATAGAGCCAAAAGAAGGAAAGATCAGTTTAGCAAAAGGTGTTCAATTAGGCTATTTTGCTCAACATCAATTGGAATATTTGCGTCCTGATGAATCCCCTCTTTGGCATTTAATGCAACTTTCCGAACCCCAAAATACGGAACAAGAGCTACGTAATTATTTAGGTGGATTTGATTTTCAGGGAGATAAAGTTACCGAGCCAGTTAAGACCTTTTCAGGCGGTGAAAAGGCCCGTCTTGTTTTAGCTTTAATTGTATGGCAAAAACCAAATCTACTTTTATTAGACGAACCAACTAACCATCTAGATCTAGATATGCGACAAGCGTTGACTGAGGCGTTAATTGATTTTGACGGTGCATTAGTGGTGGTGTCGCATGATCGCCATTTACTGCGTTCAACTACCGATGAATTCTATTTAGTCCATGATCATAAAGTGGAACCTTTTGATGGCGATCTTGATGATTATCAAAAGTGGTTAGCAGAAGTGCAAAAATCTGAACATCAATCCAATGATAAAAGTCAGTCAATAAAAAAAGAAAATACCAATAATGTTTCGGCTCAGGATCGTAAAGAACAAAAACGTAAACAAGCCGAATTGCGCGCACAAATGCAACCGATTAAGAAACAGTTACAAAAAGAAGAACAGTTACTTGATAAATTAACCAATCAATTAAAGCAAATTGAAGAACAATTGTCAGATCCTGCAATCTATGACGCGAGCAAAAAAAATGAACTTACAACTTTGTTACTAGAGCAAAGCCAACTTAAAAATCAATTAGAAGAAACAGAATTGCAATGGTTAGAATTACAACAACAGCTGGAGTCGTTTAACTTAGATTAAATTGATCATTTCTATTAAGAGGCTTGAGGTAATGGCTATCCATTATCTATAAGCCAGCTATTTAAATTATTCATAGGCTATCCTCTCCAATGTTATCGACGATATCATAGATGTACATTTTTGCCTGTTCAAAGTCATATCCCTCAATACCAAAAACGGATGTGCAAGATATCATACCTTCAAGTATTAACATAATTAGACAAGATGCCTGTTCACATGACTTTGTGCCTCCTAGACATTCAAAAATTCTATCTTGAAGCCATTTTTTATGTTCGCTCACAATAGCGCATATTTCTTCGCTTTTATTGTTATATTCAGACTTAGCTCGTACAAACATACAACCGCGGTAGTTATCATTCTTAAACCATTTTATATGCCATGAAATAATTGCATTGATTTTGTCTTTTTTCTCAGAAAAAACAGCGATAACATCTGTAAGTGATTTTTTAAAAAAAACATTCCGCCTAAGTAATACTTTACTTACCAGCCCATTTTTGTCACCAAAATATTTATATAACGTTCTTTTTGATACACCTGCATTTTCTGCAACAAGCTCTAAACTAACAGGATGATACCCATATTCATTAAATAGCGATTCAGCCGCAACAAGTATCGTATCAACAATTTCAGGTTTCAATTTCATTTTTTATTATTTGTAATTTCTAGAATATTTTCGATTTTATCACAATAGCTCTAATGAAGTTAATTATAAATAACATTTGACCTTTTAAGTCAATAAATATACATTAAGTAAACGATATCGTTTACTTAATATGGTTACTTGTTTTATTAAGATCCCACATTAACCAAACAGGAGAGATTTATGCTAGAAAAATTAAAAGGAGGAGAGGTGATGCAACCTAAGCCTCATGCAGTAGCTATATTGAGAGGATTTATTGGGGGTGCTTTAGGGATTTTGACTTTGCTCGTAATCACTCATTGGGGAGGTACATTAGCAATTATGGCTCCATTTGGTGCAACATGCGTGTTGTTATTTGCTGTCCCTAAATCGCCATTGGCACAACCAAGAAGTGTTATAGGAGGGCATTTTGTTTCGTCTTTTATAGGTGTGTTATTCATTAATTTATTTAGCAATGGAATTATACCGATAGCATTAGCTGTTGGGACATCTATCGCATTGATGCAGTTACTGCGTGTAATTCACGCCCCTGCTGGTGCAAATCCTATTCTAATCATGATGTCTGGAATGACTGACTATTCATTCTTGATAACACCAGTACTTGTAGGTTCGGTTTTATTAGTCATGGTTGCTTTAATAGTTAATAATATAGGAGCCGAAGCTCGTTGGCCTAACTATTGGTTGGGATATCACTTTGATATGGGTAAAAGAATAAAAAAATCTAAAAAAGAGTAGACTGCCTGTATTATATTAATAAGTTAAATTATGATCCTATAGTGGTTTTACCTAGCTTGGCTACTTACTTTAATAAAATACATTAGAAATAGAACTATTATTCTCAAAAGGCATTGTATTTGTTTCATAAAAACAAAAACCACAAGATAGACTCTTGTGGTTTTTAAAAAAATACTGTAATTCAGTGAAAAAACTATATCAAAAGATTAGCTCTTTTCAACTTGGCTAAAATCTAGCTCTACCGGTGTCGAACGTCCAAAAATAGAAACAGACACTTTTAAGCGACTTTTTTCGTAGTCAACCTCTTCGACAACACCGTTAAAGTCAGCAAATGGACCTTCGTTAACACGAACAAGCTCACCCGGTTCAAATAATGTTTTAGGACGTGGTTTATCACCAACTTGTTGTAGACGATTCATGATTGCATCAACTTCACGTTGGCTAATCGGTGCAGGTCGATCCGATGTTCCACCAATGAATCCCATTGTTCTTGGTACACTTTTTACTAAATGCCAAGTCGCATCATTCATCATCATTTCGACTAATACATAACCGGGGAAGAATTTACGTTCACTTTTGCGACGTTGACCACTTTTCATTTCAACAACTTCTTCGGTTGGTACCAATACTTCGCCAAATGCATCTTCCATATTATGTAATTTAATATATTCACGCAATGATTGTGCAACACGGGCTTCATAGCCTGAATAAGCTTGAATAACATACCATCGTTTTTGCTGTGTTTCACTCATTGTTAGCGCCCTATTGATGTTAAATAAAAAATTACTGAACGGAAGAAAGAGTCCATTCCCCAAAGCGCCAAACCAACAACAATTGTGATAGCCGCAATTAGTAAAGTTGTTTGTGTCGTTTCTTTACGAGTTGGCCATACAACTTTTCTTAACTCTTTTCTAGATTCTTGTAAAAATGATAAAAATAATTTACCTTTACGGGTTGTTATCGCAATGAATAAAGCCAACAGCGAAATGATAACAACCGCAATAATCCGAACGATTGAATTAGGTTGATATATATCATTAGGTTCAGAAAAATAAAAGTTTCCCCAAACAACAAATGCAATCAATACTAGAACTAAACCCCATCTGAATTTATCTAAAATAGTATTTGGATCTTGATTCTCGTTACTTACTAGCATATAAAACCTATATTATGTTATTTATAATAATATCCATTTTCCAAAATGCTCTTTTAATAAAAACATTTTGCTAAACAGACTAGATAAGAAAGGGCATCGACTGACACCCTTTCTATTGCCGCTAAGGCTTAACTAAATTATTTAATAACTTTAGCAACCACACCAGCACCAACAGTACGACCACCTTCACGAATCGCAAAACGTAAACCTTCTGCCATCGCGATTGGGT
>NZ_WTEW01000148.1:0-278 GCF_009795865.1 Gilliamella sp. Pas-s27 | reverse complement strand
CAATGAAATAAAGTTGGGCTTTCTCCTTTACGCCGCTGTATTGCCATATTTAATGCTTTAACCGTAAGGTTACTATTAGGCTTGTCAGAAAAGGCCCATCCAATAATACGCCGAGAGCATAAATCCATGACAACAGCCAGATAGAGCTAGCCTTGCCTTGTTCGAATATAGGTAATATCACCAGTCCAATATCGATTAATTGTCGCAGGATTAAATTGTCGATTTAAATGGTTTGGTGCAAGTATCGACGATTTACCACCGCTAGGATAGACATGTTG
>NZ_WTEW01000147.1:0-280 GCF_009795865.1 Gilliamella sp. Pas-s27 | reverse complement strand
AAACAGGTGTATCCAGTGCACACCCATAACCCCGATAAAATGCAAGGCATTATTTTTGAACGTATGGAAAGTATTGGTACTGCTGGTGTCGCCAGAATATTGGAAGGATATCGCTGGCAGGATGAAGTCACTTTAAAAATTCAAATGAAAGCGCGTAATGGCTTATCTAAAAAGTACGATGCAGACCGTCGAAGTTCTCCCCACTTGTATGGTAATAACGTGCCCCAAAAATTAGCTGAGTTACATAAACTGTTTGACCGGATTAAGCCGCGCGATGATT
>NZ_WTEW01000146.1:0-286 GCF_009795865.1 Gilliamella sp. Pas-s27 | reverse complement strand
TTACCTCAACCGAAGATGCCACCACGTCACTGTGTAAGCGAATAGCCCAAACACTTTCCGTGCCACCATCTAAGGTGCCACTCGGGGGGGTGTAATCTATGTCGGCAACTTGAGCATAACCTTGCTCATAATCACTTAGCACCATCACATTACAGTCGTGCTCAGCATGTGTCTCAAAACGAAACCAAATCCCCACATCCGCCAATAAGCGTTGGAGGAACTCAAGGTCACTTTCTTGCCATTGAGTAATAAATTCTCGAGCAGGGTAGCTCTCTTTTAATTCCAA
>NZ_WTEW01000145.1:0-292 GCF_009795865.1 Gilliamella sp. Pas-s27 | reverse complement strand
GGAATACCCGCTTCAGCTTCTTTTAAAATAGCGACGATTTGATGTTCAGTCATTTTTTTCATAATTAAATCCCCTTTTCTTTTATTATAGAGAATTTTCTACTTTTTTGCTGTACTATTTTAGGGGATAGTTACAGAGGGCGATACGATTTTATTAGCCGTAAAGACAAACAAGCATTGTTGACGTTAGTTGAGCGCAAAACTGGACTCGTACTCATTGGACGCCTTAATCAACGTACCGCCTCCGAAACGAGAGATATGATAATAAAATTGCTAACGCCGTTTAAAAAGAT
>NZ_WTEW01000144.1:0-292 GCF_009795865.1 Gilliamella sp. Pas-s27 | reverse complement strand
ATTTTTTATGCTTGTCTCTATTTTATTGTTACTATTTTGGGAAGTATATTAACTGTTGGTTCTTGTACATTTATCATGGATTATGATCATCCTGATAGTGGTAGTATGCTTTGTTTTATTGGTATCGTTTGCTTTATTTCTTGTTGCCTCACTATGTATTATGCTGTTCCTCAATTGTATCATTATCTATTTTCCCATCTTGGCAGTCCCATTATATTTAACCGTAAAACGGGTAAAGTCTATGTTAACGAAAGTTACTTTTTTAACTTTAAAGTATTGCGGCACCCTGCGG
>NZ_WTEW01000143.1:0-304 GCF_009795865.1 Gilliamella sp. Pas-s27 | reverse complement strand
TAGCTAATTCAACTGACACGCCTCCCTCAATCACCTTATACAGTTTATATATGCATCAGCTAGATTGGTATGGTTATCAGCAAAAGAAACAGAAAGGAAATGGTAAGGTTAGCTATCCTCATTATTGGCAATCAGCTGAATTAGGGAAGGTCAATGAAGCAAAAGCAGAAACCATTACGGGTAGTGTAATACGAGAAAATGGGAAAAATACAAACGTAGTTGGCTTATTACTAAAGGGGAGTAAAGTTCGTTTAGGTGAACAAAAAGAGGATATGCCTGGTTGGTATAAAATTGTGTCGATAAC
>NZ_WTEW01000142.1:0-306 GCF_009795865.1 Gilliamella sp. Pas-s27 | reverse complement strand
TTACAATCATTTTCATTCTTTATTTAAGTCGACAAATAAGGAAGCATGATATGTCAGATAAATTACCTTTACTACTTGATAAACTCTATCAGCTTTGTTTGACCGGTGGTTATGGTTTTTCCTCTGCTTATACATTAGCCGAGCAACATAAAGCCAATTTCCCTTTACATTCAGATAATCTTGATAAACTAATCAAACATGAAACAGACAAAGCAACATGATCCTCGCCAAAAAAGTGGACAAAAGTCGCCTCTATGATATAAACAAAAATCATAGGAGACAAATATCATGGTCAAAAAATTTAGT
>NZ_WTEW01000014.1:0-69703 GCF_009795865.1 Gilliamella sp. Pas-s27 | reverse complement strand
CATGACACCGATTGAGTATAAAACACTAAAACAAGCAGCTTAATTTTCTACGTGAGTTGTGTACTAAGTTTGGGATATTTACAACTTGTTCCTTGATATTTACGTCCATTATCGGAATAAATACATGTAGTAGTATAAGGACACTGTGCTAACACATCGTTTAGTAAAAATTGTGCCGAGCAAAATTGGGATTTATCAGGATAAATACCGGCATAAAGCTCGCGTGAAAAATCATCAATGCCAACAAATAAATATTCTCTCGTTTGCTGTTTTGTTTCATTTTTAAGTAAAGGTAAACGTTTGGTATCAACGTGTCGCATTTCACCTGGATAGAGGTTTTGTTATCGCGTTTAGCTTGCCGTCTTAATTTATCTTCAATCGGGCTTTCTTTAGTATGTTATAAATGGTAGGACGACTGACCATAAAGTGTTTTGCCAAATCAGTGACCGTTATTTTTTCTTTATGATATAAGCGCCATATCTCTTGTCTGTGATAAGGCGTTAGTTTTGTTTTTTTTTATGTATATTCATTACAGTAGTTTCTCAAATTACTGTAAACAACGCGAGGAATTTCTACAAATAATCATTTTAAGTACTTTTTTATCGATGATTGTAGTTTGCATTCCTCCCTATTTCAAAATACAACGTTATCAAGAAGAATTTGATGAAATTTGGTTTGAATCGTTTAGATGATAACTTAAAGGTAGTTTTTGTGGGGGAAGTGATTTGAGTTGTTGTGTGAATAGTATTTTATTGGGCACGGTTATTTGAATTTTGGGATTGGAAAAGTTACTTTAATGAGCATCAGCTTTATAAAGTCATTGTTGTGATACTCCAAAATAAAAGGAGGAACCAATAATAAATTTCACCCTAGGTGAAAATTCACCAAAGGGTATAAAAAAGATGTGATGTTATATCAAGTTTTTACTGAAACATAGGGATTACCTGAAATTTTTGACAAAATTAGTTTTTTGCTGTCTTTTTTGTTCGTTCAACAAATATCATTACAACAAAAGCAATGACCGTTAAGTAGATAATGAAAGCGCCATAAGTCGCAAACATATCAATTAGTGATCGTCCTCGCATGGCAAAATCGCGGAAAAAGCGAAATAACCAAACTAATGGGAAAGCATGGCTAACATAGTAAGTCCAAATTGGCATTATTCCCACAGCCATTGTTGAGCCCCCCATAATAAATCCTGGCGGTACTAGAAAGATCATTTTGCTTGCTCCTTCGCCTGGGTTGTTGGTTTTCCAAGACAGTAAAAAACCTAACCAACCAAATGCTAGCCCTGTCATAAATACACTTGGCAAAAATGCAAAATAATTACCATCAAAGCGTAATTGTCCAAATATGACTAGTACGGCTGTAATTAGAGTTAATGCTGTTGTGTAAAATAGTGCATAAGGAACCGTTCTTGCTAATAATGAAACAAATCCTCTTTCTATTGCGGTTTGCCACATGCCTGTGACTTTTAAGCGCCCAACTATCATTAATGAGGTTAACCCATAAGTCAGTGATGAGAAAAAGTAAACGAAATAGATAATTGTCGATATGGTTGAGGAGCTTGCAGGGTTAAACATGTAGCGTGTTTTAAGCTGCATTGGTGATAAAGTTGCTTCGATACCATCATGACCAAGCCCTAATGCGGCGACTTTACTAATACTGAGTTCGGCACCTAATTCAGGAATGTACTCATTTAAGCTTTGTAATACCTTGGCATTTTGTGCGTCATTAGTATCATCAGCAAAATAACCTAAGCGAACGGTTTTGTCGCCTTTTTTTAAGCTTTTTTCTAAACCTTTAGGAATATATAAAACACCTAAATTACGGTCGTGGGACACTAAAGTGATTGGGTTTACGGGTGCTCGGATCACTTCTGTTACTTCGATATAAGGCGATGTATTAACTTTGCTAATTAGTTCAGTCGAATAATGTGAACCGTCAAGATCAATAACTGCAATTTTTCCTTCAAAAACAGCACCGTGGCTTAATACAATTGAAAATATGAGCGAGACAATAGCCGCTAAGCCAATCGAGACTTTATAATAAGGAATAAAGTGACCTGACAGCATGGCGTCGAGTTCTTCAAGAATGGATTTAATGATGTTTTGCATCATTTTTCAACCTCAAGTGTCATGCCAGTTAATAGTTTTGGGATTGGTTCGATATAAATTCTGACTTGATAAGAGGTTAAATCAGCTTGTCCTCGTTCTCGTGTCATTCGTAAATCAGCAAAAGATGGCGCTGCTGTGGCAAAGCGGACTTTTCCTTTTACTTCTTTATTAAGCGCAATCACATTCGCTGTAACAGTTGTGTCTGGTTGGTAATCATTAACCATTTTTTCATTTACATAAATGTCGATATATTTGCGTTCGGTTTCTAATAATACGGCTGGTGCACCATTGGGTACTATTTCACCATCTTCGAACAGGAGTTTTAATACTTTGCCATCTTCAGGGGCTTTTAATGTTAACCGTTCGTTATTGAGTTGTAATTGTTTTAATTCGGCTTCGCCTTGTGCAAGTTGTGCTTGTATTTGAGCAAGTTGATTTTTACGGTTTTCGAGTTTTTGCCGTGCAATAGTGATAGATTGTATTGTCATGCCTGTTGCATTTTTTGTTTGCCTAAATTGGCTGATTTGTTCAGGTGTTGCGCCAATCATTAAAGTCGATAGTTGACTTTCAATTTGTACAACTTGCATTTTTGCAACAGTAAAGGTGTGACGGGCGTTATCTAGTTGCGATTGAGAATTGCCACCTGTTTTGCGTAATTGTGTTTGGCGGTCAAATTCAATGTTAGCTAAATATTGAGCAGATTTTGCGGCTTCTAAATTGGCTTGCATTTCTTCAATCTTGCGCCAAGTTGATAATTCTGAAAGGTTAGTTTCATTCTCTGTAATTTTGATAGCAGTTTGTTCTTGATTAACGGCTGCTTTTTGACTATCAACAAGTGCTTGCATGCGATCGATAGCTAGCTTAGTATCAGTATCTTCTAACTGCATAAGTGGATCACCTTTTTTTACCATTTGTGATTCTTGCACAAATCGTTTGGTGACTTTTCCGCCGACATTTTGAAAGGCAATATTAATTTCATCAGCGGTTAATACTCCAGATTTGATGCTTTTAGCAACTGTTACGGCATCATTTCTTGAACCAAGGAAAATTAAGAATGATCCAAAAACTAAAAGGAGCAAAAAGATAAGTGGGATTTTGATGTTTTTTTTCATCTCTACATTTTTCATATTCATAGATAGCTTATTTTCCATTTATTTAGTCAGCTAATTATTTAAATAAAAAATAACCGTTAAGTCTTTTAAGATGGCTATTTTCGTAATAATTTTCGTAACATTAATATTAAGGATTCTTGTTCTTGCGAATCTAGTACCTGCGCAAAAGCGCGGATTGCTTTTAGGTGATTGGGTAATGCATCTTGAATTAGTCTTTCACCCGCATTTGTTAATGCGATTAGGCGTGAACGACCGTCATCATCATTTTTTGACATTGAAATTAATGGTTCAGATGCCGATAACATTCTTTTAACCATAACAGATACCGTAGCGGGTGTAACACCTATACGCAGTGCTAAATCGCTAGCGCAAGTTTCACCCTCTGAAAACAATGACATCAGTAAGGCAAACTTACCTTCAGACACACCATAATCTTTATCTAATTGTGCGTAAATATTAGAACGAATTAAATCGGCCGTTGTGATTAAACTTAATACCAGATCAACACCCGATACCTCAACAATATCATCGTTAAATCTTTGTGCTCGTGCTAAGGTTTCACGAGAAGGCAGTATTCTTGAATTATAATTCAATTGTCATTACTCAATTTAGTTAGTCGGCTAATTATATAAATTTAATAATACTTGGCAAGTTTTTTAGTTTTTTATGGAGGAGTTAAGTAATTTAGTAGGATATTTTTATCAATATTGTCCGTTTTTAGTTATTGTTAAGTAAGCGTAATTCATGGGATATTTTTTTAAATTATTATTCTTACCACTAAAGTGGTAATCCTTGAGGGTAGTTATAATCTGTACAAAGTTTCATACAATGTTATCAAAATAAAATTAAATCATTAAATTAAAATAAAATTGGAGTTTTGTATGAGTAAAACCAATCTCGTTATTATTGGTAATGGGATGGTTGGGCATCGTTTTGTTGAAGAATTAATCGATAAAGCACAGCCTAATCAGTTTAATATTACTATATTTTGTGAAGAACCACGACTTGCCTATGATCGGGTGCACCTTTCTTCTTATTTTTCTGGCCACACAGCAGAAGCGCTTTCTTTAGTTCGTGAAGGTTTATACGAAGAGAATAATATTAAAGTCTTACTTAATGAACGGGCTATTTTAATTAATCGTCAGCGTAAGGAGATTCACTCTCAACAAGGGCGAATTGTTGCTTATGATAAATTAATTATTGCGACAGGCTCTTATCCTTGGGTTCCACCGATTAAAGGCGCTGATGGTTCGGATTGTTTTGTTTATCGTACGATTGAAGATCTTGATGCTATTCAGAAATGTGCAACTCGCAGTAAAAAAGGTGCGGTTGTAGGTGGTGGATTATTAGGGCTTGAAGCGGCTGGTGCGTTGAAAAACTTAGGTATGCAAACGCATGTGGTTGAATTTGCTCCAGTGCTTATGGCAGAACAGCTTGATGCTATGGGTGGAGAGCAATTACGCCGAAAAATCGAAGAGATGGGCGTTGGTGTCCACACCAGTAAGAATACTCAAGAAATTATTCATAGCCCTGATGGTAAAATCATGCAATTTGCAGATGGTTCAACACTTGAAGTTGATTTTATTGTTTTTTCGACAGGGATTCGGGCAAACGATAAATTAGCGCAAGAATGTGAGCTGGAAATTGGATCTCGTGGCGGAATTGTGATTAATGATTATTGTCAAACATCCGATCCCGATATTTATGCTATAGGTGAATGTGCTTGTTGGCAAAACAAGGTTTTTGGTTTAGTTGCACCTGGCTATAAAATGGCTCAGATTGCATTAGCTCATTTAATGGGTGAATCTGCTAAATTTGAAGGTGCAGATATGAGTGCTAAATTGAAACTGATGGGTGTAGATGTTGGAAGTATTGGTGATGCCAAAGCAAAAACAATTGGTAGCCGTAGTTATGTTTATTTAGATGAAACCGCATCAGTTTATAAGAAGTTAGTTGTTTCTAACGACAATAAAAAGCTTTTAGGTGCAGTATTAGTTGGCGACACATCAGATTATAGCAATTTACTACAATTAATGCTTAATGATATGGAGCTACCTGAACATCCAGACACGTTAATACTGCCAGCACATGCAGGTGCAAAACCAACGATGGGCGTTGATGCGCTTCCTGATTCTGCTCAAATTTGTTCATGTTTTGATGTGACAAAAGAAAAAATTATTCATGCCATTAATGCCGGTTGCCATACCGTTGCCGCAATAAAAGCTGAAACGAAAGCAGGAACAGGGTGTGGTGGTTGTATTCCATTAGTTACCCAAATTCTGAACTTGGAGTTAGCTAAGCAAGGGATCGAAGTTAGCAACGCATTATGTAAACATTTTAAATATTCTCGTCAAGAATTGTATCATTTAATCCGTGTTGAGGGCTTAACGTCCTTTGAGCAAGTGATAAAAAAACATGGACAAGGTTATGGCTGTGAAGTTTGTAAGCCAACAGTTGGTTCGTTATTAGCATCATGCTGGAATGATTATATTCTTAAAGATAATTTAATTCCTTTGCAAGATAGTAATGATATTTTCTTAGGCAATATACAAAAAAATGGGACTTATTCGGTAATTCCACGCAGTGCAGGTGGTGAAATCACGCCAGAAGGATTAATTGCTGTTGGTCAAATAGCTAAAAAATATAATCTTTATTCTAAAATTACTGGCTCACAACGTATTGGTTTATTTGGTGCACAAAAAGATGATCTTCCTGCTATTTGGAAGGAACTTATTGATGCTGGTTTCGAGAGCGGTTATGCTTATGCCAAAGCATTACGAATGGCAAAAACTTGTGTTGGTAATACTTGGTGTCGATTTGGTGTCGGCGATAGTGTTGGTTTGGGTGTTGAGCTTGAAAATCGCTATAAAGGTATTCGTGCACCACATAAATTTAAGCTAGGTGTATCGGGTTGTACGCGTGAATGTGCTGAGGCTCAAGGTAAAGATATTGGTGTTATTGCCACAGAAAAAGGTTGGAACCTTTACGTTTGTGGTAATGGGGGTATGAAACCTCGTCACACCGATTTACTTGCTGCTGATCTTGATAAAAATACACTTATTCAATATATAGATCGTTTCCTTATGTTTTACATTCGTACAGCTGATAAGTTACAACGCACATCGGTTTGGCTTGAAAATCTTGAAGGCGGCATTGATTATTTACGCAGTATTATTATTGACGATAAACTCGGCATTAATGCAGAACTAGAAAATGAAATGGCACGGTTACGCAAATTAATGGTATGCGAATGGAAAGAAACTGTTGAAAATCCTGAAAACCAAAGTCGGTTTGCTCATTTTATTAACAGTAGCAATCGTGATGATAATGTCCAAATTGTACCTGAGCGTGATCAACATCGCCCAGCTACCGCAGAAGAACGAAAAGTAATGTTAGGGGGATAATATGAGTCAATGGATAACAGTTTGTAAGCTTGATGACATTTTACCTGGCACAGGTGTTTGTGCTCTAGTTGGTAATGATCATGTGGCTATTTTTCGTCCTTATAATAATACTGAAATTTATGCAATTAGTAATATTGATCCGTTTGCTAAGGCAAGTGTTTTATCTCGTGGCATTATCGCAGAACATGAAAATGAGTTATGGGTGGCAAGTCCTCTAAAAAAACAACGTTTTCGCTTAAAAGATGGTTATTGTCTGGATGATGAACAATATTCTGTCACTCATTATGATGTAAACGTTAGTGAAGATGGCACAGTGCAAGTAAGAGCACAATGACTATATTTTAAAAAGGATAAATATCTATGTATACCGATACGATTAATAAATGTGCAGCAAATGCTGCGCGTATTGTTAGTTTGGCAAAAAATAACTCTTTTGGTTTTTGGTTAAGCTCTGCTATGGCTGGCGCTTATGTAGGACTAGGAATTATTTTAATTTTTACTTTAGGAAACCTTGTTGATCCATCAATAAGACCTTTACTTATGGGGGCAACGTTTGGCATTGCTTTAACGTTGGTTGTAATTGCAGGTTCTGAGTTATTTACAGGGCATACCATGTTTTTAACTCTAGGAGTAAAATGTAAAAAAATTACTCATACCCAAATGTGGACAGTATTGCCGCAAACATGGTTAGGAAATTTATTAGGTTCAATTTTTGTTGCTGCATTGTATTTTTATGCTGCAACACCTCTATTATCAACTGATACTAGTTTGGTTCATGCAGCAGCTTTGGCAAAAACGTCTGCTTCAGCTTCAGCATTATTTTTTAGGGGTATTTTATGTAACTGGTTAGTTTGTTTAGCGATTTGGATGGCTAATCGAGTTGAAGGTTCTGCAAAGTTTATCGCTATTTGGTGGTGTTTGTTAGCATTTATTGCTTGTGGTTATGAACACTCCGTTGCGAACATGACACTTTTTTCACTTTCTTGGTTTGGTCACCATAGTGATGCTTATACATTAGCTGGAATTGGCCATAATTTACTTTGGGTCTCGTTGGGTAATATTGTTTCTGGTGCCATTTTTATGGGATTAGGATATTGGTATGCTACACCTAAAGCTGAGAGACCATAATCTTGGTATAATTATGAATGATAAGTATTGAGGCTTTATGGATTATTTTCCACTATTTTGTAAGTTAGAAAACCGCAACTGCTTGCTAGTTGGTGGTGGTGAAATCGCCGAGCGGAAAGCTCGGCTATTGCTTGATGCTGGCGCGAAGTTAACAGTTAATGCACTTGAGTTTAATGAACAATTCTTATGCTGGCAGGAACAAAAAAAGTTAGTGTTACAGCAAGGTAAATTTGATGCTCAATTACTTGATAATAAGTGGCTAGTCATTGCTGCAACAAACAACCCAGATACGAATAAAACAGTAAGTATTGAGGCTGAAAAACGATGCGTTTTTTGCAATGTTGTTGATTCAGCAAAAGAGGGAAGCTTTATAATGCCCTCAATTATTGATCGTTCCCCTATTATGGTAGCAGTTTCTTCAGAAGGACATGCTCCAGTCTTGGCTAGATTACTACGAGAAAAATTAGAGTCTATTTTACCTCAGCATTTAGGTAAATTAGCTAAATATGCAGGCTATTTACGCAATAAAGTTAAAATAACCTATAAAACCATGGCTGCCCGTCGTCGCTTTTGGGAGCGATTGTTTTCTCATGATAGATTAGCTCAGGCGATCGCAAATAATGACTCAGATCGCGTTGAAAGGCTGACCAATGAGTTATTTGATTTATCGCTTGATTATCAAGGTGAAGTTGTTTTAGTCGGAGCAGGGCCTGGCGATGCAGGATTGCTGACCATAAAGGGATTGCAGCAAATCCAGCAAGCAGACATTATTGTGTATGATAGATTAGTATCAGATGAAATTATGAATCTTGCTAGGCGAGACGCTCAGCGTATCTTTGTTGGTAAACGAGCTGGATTTCATTGTGTTCCTCAAGAACAAATAAACCAAATTCTTTTACAGCAAGCGAAGAAAGGTAAGCGTGTTGTTCGCTTAAAAGGGGGAGATCCGTTTATTTTTGGTCGTGGTGGGGAAGAGCTTGAAATATTATTTAATGCAGATATTCCATTTTCTGTTGTGCCGGGTATTACTGCGGCTTCGGGATGTTCTGCCTATAGCGGAATTCCATTAACACATCGAGATTATGCTCATAGTGTACGTTTGATTACGGGACATTTAAAAAATGGTAGTCATCTTGATTGGCAGAGTTTAGCGGCAGAAAAACAAACATTAGTTTTTTATATGGGGTTATCTCAAGCAGAAAACATTGAAAGGCAGTTAATTAAGCATGGAATGAATGCAAATACCCCAGTTGCGATTGTTGAAGAGGGTACCACAACGAAACAAAAAGTGATATCGGGGGTATTAAGCAATTTGACACAACTATCATTACAAGCTCGCAGTCCAAGCTTAATTGTTATTGGCCCTGTTGTTGCGTTACGTGAAAAGCTGAATTGGTTTTCTGAGCATTAATCTAAAGGAGTTATTATTTTAGAAAATAGTTAAAGAATAACTAAAAAATCAAAAGAATAGGTAACAAAATGATTTGTTGGTTAATTAATATAGAATTTATTAATTTGATATTATCATAATGTTACCATGAAGAAAAAATAAAGATTATCAAGTTGGAGTATCTACATCATCCCAATCTGCATTTTCAAAGCAAGTTAACCAATTTAATGCATAATGGCGCTCTTGAATAACATCACTTATAATCGATGCGGGGGGTTGCTTATCTTTCATTCGAAAATCTGTGGTTATCCAATGTAAGCGGTAGTGCAAATCTAAAGCATCTAACAATTCACTAACAGGTCTTAAGGTCACTGTAGAAATGTCTTGCTCACTATGTTGCATTCCTTCGTCAACTAACGATGAAACATTACAGATAGTATCAGCAAAAGGGAGCTCAGATTGCCAATTGATCGCCCATTGTAAAGGTAATAGTGCTTCGTATTTCCAAGACATATCGATCACATCTTGCTCTGTTGGCTGCCCGCTATAAATAAAGTCACGTTCATTATTTGATAAAGCCGCAAATCCCATTGGGCAACGTTCTTTAAATTCCATCGGATTAATCGGATCATTTTCTCGAAAGCTTTCGGCTTGAATGCCTGTTAACATTATCGCTAAAGCACGTTTAGCTACTTCTTCAGGTGTTCTAAGTATTACTTCGGATTCAGCAATAACCGGTGGTAAATGTGTCGGCGTATGCAATCCCAATTTGGCTAAATACTGCTCATTTTTTGTTTTGCGCTTTAATGCTTCTGGTGGGTAAGGGATAACTGCATCTAAATCAATATCACCATCGGGATATTGCAATACATCTCCATCAGGATTACGAATAGTTCCATCCGGCATCAATATAATGGCATTTGCCTGCCAGCCCCAAGTGGTAAACTCACTGAAATTATCTTCTTCAATCTCAAAGGTAAATTGATGTTTAACTCGTTGGATATGGCGATACAAAGCATAACGACGTGAATTCATCTGCCCATCTCCTGCTTGCATGACATAACCGATAAAACCATCAAGGTGTTTCATCAATTCAGAATCATCTAATCCGCGATGATATAAACGTTCACAAGGGAAATCAATGGCTGGTGGATGAGTGACTGTAGAATAAGCATTAATCAATATTGGCATTTCAAACATTCCTATTTCAGATTTTGTGTGTTTTATGGCTATAAATAGCGGCTATTTGTTTGTGCAATTCTATTATAAGTTATCGTACCTTTCTAGTTTTCAATGCTCTGTTTCATTTTTTATGATGCTTGTTATTTTTTTGAATAAATAATGTTATTTACCAAATCGCCGAACAAGAAGATTTGGTGTTATACATCGTTTTGTCCTATAAGGTAACGCATAAAGATTTATCTATTTTTATTTTTCAGTGGATAAGATTATTCCTTACTTTGTAGATACCATACGGTCATTTCCATTCGTGATTTAAAATTGAGTTTTTTAAATATGCTTTTAATGTGTACTTTTACGGTACTTTCAACGATGCCAAGTTCTTTTGCAATCAATTTGTTTGATAAGCCTTGAACTAATAAGTTGAAAATTTCATTCTCTCTTGGTGTTAATAAACTTACATCATGGATTTTTTTTGGGGTTAATTCTTCTCCATAACGTAAATAATTGAGGATAATGTGTGAAATAGCATCATCCATAATAACTTTTCCAATCGAAATTTCTTTTAATGATATGAGAAAATCTTCTGGTTCCATATCTTTTAGTAAATATCCATCCGCACCAGTTTTTAGTGCAGTGATAATATCTTCTTTTGCATCTGATACAGTGAACATAATGATGAGACTAGATAGGTTTTTTTCTCGCAAATAACGTAATATTTCCAATCCATTAACATCCTGCATATTGATGTCAAGTAAAATGATATCTGGATCAAGTTCTTCTGCTAATTTAACACCCTCTATTCCCGAGCCAGTTTCTCCTACGATTTGAAAATGGCTTACTGTATTTATTAGCTGTTTCACGCCATTTCTTAACATAGGGTGATCATCAATAAGAAGTATTGAACTAGGTATTTTCTCCATTTTTTATTGTCTCAATTATCTGAAATGGAATGGTTTTATTAGCCTTAAATGTTACCACAATTTGTGTTCCTTTGTGAGGAAGGCTATTTATTGTTAAATTACCATTTAATATTTCAACTCTGTCTCGCATAATAATCAATCCATAGTGGTTATCTTGTTTAATATCATTTTGTAAACCAATGCCATTATCTTCTATGTGAATAGTAATAATGTTATCTTCATCCATTTTTAAACTGACAATAGCCTGTGTAGCTTTAGCGTGTTTATATATATTATTAAGCGCTTCGCGAATAATTTGTAGTAAATGAAAGGTATATTTACTATTGATAATATTTAGAGGCAATTGGTATTCAAGCTGAATATTGAATGGTAATTTTTCATTAAATTCTTCAATTAATTCCATTAAATTGGAATAAAACCCTGTTTGGCTTAAACGTAAACGAAATGAAGTAATCAGCTCTCTTAGTTGAGAATAGGTAATATTGACTTCTTTGCGCATCATTGTAAGTAACTCAATACTGTTTTGTGAGGTTAAGTCAGATTGCATTTGTAAACAGCTAAGGTGTATTTTTAAGCAGGATAGTGATTGAGCAATGGAATCATGTAGTTCTCTAGCCATTGCAGAGCGTTCTTTCATTAATAGATATTGTTTTTGTTGTTCTATTTGTCTATCTAGTTTTATTGCGGTAGTGATTTGCTCAATAAGCCCCATAATTAAGTTTTCTTGTTCATCAGTCAGTATTATTTCAGTTGGCTGAAAAGCAAATAATATCCCGTATTTTTGTTCGTTTTCTTGAAGATACCAATAACGCTGAACTCCTTTTGGGGAATTAGCTTTTGATGGGCTCAAACATGCATTACATTTGAGGTTTTGGCAATAAGGTAATTTTTGTTCATTATCGTAACTAATTTGTTGATAATTTTTAGGATCATCTGATTCATAAAAGCGTATTTGAAATTGTGTTAATGGGACTAATTCTTCTAGTTCTCGCAGGATTTTTAAACAACGTTCACATAATGGCGCTGAAGTATATAATTTCTTGGTGGCTTGATATTGGAACGAAATCATTTTATTGGTTTGCTGTAATCTAGCTGTTTTTTCTGCAACTTGCTTTTCTAGTAATAAATATTGTGATTCAATTTGAGCTGACATTTTATTGAAAGCATGTCCTAATAGATCAAACTCGTTTTTTTTCAATTTAATATTAAAACGTTGGCTAAAATCGTGATTAGTTATTGCCTCAGCCATTTCAATAAGTTTTTTCCACGGAATAAGGAGATAGTAACGTAAGTAATAAATTTGAATAATCAAAAAGCATATGATGATAACAATAAATAATTGTTGCAACTGAGAAATATAATAAATTTTGTTTTCGGTTTTTTGATCAATTTTTTGTACTAGATGATTGATATGAACTACATAGTTGTCTATGTCTGCTTTTATATCATCAATTTTTTTTGCCTGTTGGATTTTAGGTACAAGTTGAGTTTGCCAGTCAGTTTTTAATTGATTAAATTCATTTATTAATCCGTAACGTTTCAAAATCATTAAATGCTGCTGTGATGAAGAAATATCAATAAAAATATTTAAACGGTCATACTCTTTTTTGTTGAGGGGAATCATGCTAAGCAGTTGGTAGTTTTTCATTCTCAATAAACCTAGCTGATTAACCATGTATGCCCCACCTTTTGTATCATTGGCTACCTGAGTTGAAAACGATAGTGCTAATAAAGCAATGATACCTAAAAAAAACATTAATAACGTTAGGTGATTAATAATTGACATGGTGTAGTGAGTTTTTCTTTTTGGCATATTGATGTTCAGATTTCTATAATGAATGCTTGTGGAACAAATAATAATTTATGTTTTATTGTAACGTGAAAACAGTATGTATCTGATCTTTTTTGTCACTTTTTGCGATCTTTTAGTAAACAGCACTTGCAACAAGGATAAATTTTGCGTAAAATTCACGCCCTATAAGATTAATCTCGCAGACATATATGTTTAATCAAGTAATCGTCTGCTTTTTATTGCGGAGTTAAGTATGTACGCAGTTTTCCAAAGTGGTGGTAAACAACACCGAGTTAGCGAAGGTCAAGTCGTTCGCTTGGAAAAAATTGAAGTCGAAACTGGTTCAGAAATCGTTTTCGATAAAGTTTTAATGGTAGCAAATGGTGAAGACATCAAGGTTGGTGCTCCGTTTGTTGAAGGTGCAACAGTTAAAGCAGAAATTGTTGAGCATGGTCGTGGCGATAAAGTGAAAATTGTTAAATTCCGTCGTCGTAAACACTATCGTAAACAACAAGGTCACCGTCAGTGGTTTACTGATGTGAAGATCACTGCAATCGCTTAATAGGAGTATCGAACAATGGCACATAAGAAGGCTGGTGGTTCATCACGTAATGGTCGTGATTCCCAGAGTAAACGTTTAGGTGTTAAACGTTATGGTTCTCAAGAAGTTCTTGCTGGTAATATTTTAGTTCGTCAACGTGGAACCCAATTTCACCCAGGTACTAATGTAGGTTGTGGTCGTGACCATACCTTATTTGCTTTAATTGATGGACAAGTAAAATTCGAAGTTAAAGGACCTAAAAACCGTCGTTATGTTAGCGTTATTGCTAATAGTTAATTAAAAACGGTTTAAAAGTTATGGAAGCCTCACAGTCATTGTGGGGCTTTTTTCATTTCTTAAATTTATATAATATTATTTATTATGATAAAACAGCAAAATGTTAAATTAGGTTTTGCGTTAGCCATGTTAACCGCAATTTTGTGGGGATTAGTACCGATCGCAATGAAATATGCATTAGTGGTTATTGATCCATTAACTTTGGCTTGGTCACGTTTGGCAATTTCCGCAGTTGGTATCACGATATGGCTAGCCTATAAAAAGCAGTTTCCTAATTTATTGATGTTTAAAAAACGTCGACGTTTTATCTTACTGATGATTGCCGGATTTGGTTTACTCGGCAATTTTGCGTTATTTGCAAATGCTGTCCAGTACCTTTCTGCAACAACTTCTCAAGTTGTTGGTCAAATGGGGATTGTGATATTTATGATTTCAAGCGCTTTTGTTTTTAAAGAGCGGTTGAGACCGACACAGATAATTGGTATTTCTGTATTGTTAATGGGTCTAGGACTATTTTTTAATAAAAATATTACTGTTCTTTTTGCTAATATGTCTACTTATGGCATTGGTGTTTGGCTTGCGTTACTTGCCTCAATTTCATGGGCTGCTTATGCATTGGCTCAAAAAGTGTTATTACGTAAATTAGCTGCAGAACAGCTACTTTGGTTAATTTATCTTATTTGTACTGTATTTTTATGGCCATTTGCATCGCCAACGAAAATAGCCAATGCCGATCCAACTCAATTGTTCGCCATTATTTTTTGTGGTTTAAATACCATTATTGCTTATGGTGCGTTAGTTATGGCAATGGAACGTTGGCAAGCTGCACAGGTTAGTGCTATTACAACACTAACACCGTTGTTTGCTTTAATTTTTTCAGATCTGTTTGCTGTGATTTGGCCAGAAAAGTTTGCCATGCAGTATTTAAATATTTTAGGTTATATTGGTGCAGTTTCTGTAGTTGCTGGTGCAATGTTTGCAACAATTGGGCATTATTTATGGCATCCAAGAAAAGGCTGGCTGATTAACCAGAAGAAAGAGGAAGAATAATGAAATTTGTAGATGAAGCTTCAATCCGGGTCGAAGCTGGTGATGGTGGTAATGGTTGTGTCGGTTTTCGTCGAGAAAAGTACATTCCAAAAGGTGGCCCTGACGGTGGTGATGGTGGTGATGGTGGTGATGTATTTTTTATCGCTGATGAAAATCTCAATACATTGGTTGATTTCCAGTTTGAAAAGAATTATCGAGCCGAACGTGGTCAAAATGGGCAAGGTTCAGATTGTACTGGTAAAAGAGGGAAAGATATTACCGTTAAGGTTCCTGTTGGAACAAGAATTACTGACAAATATACAGGTGAAATTATTGGCGATTTAACCCATCATCAGCAAAAAGTGTTAGTTGCGAAAGGTGGATTTCATGGACTTGGAAATGCACGATTTAAGTCATCGGTTAATCGAGCACCAAGACAAAAAACAGATGGTACACCGGGTGAAAAACGTGATGTTTTGTTAGAATTATTATTGCTTGCCGATGTTGGTATGTTAGGATTACCAAATGCTGGTAAATCAACTTTTATTCGTTCTGTATCAGCTGCAAAACCTAAAGTAGCAGACTACCCTTTTACGACGTTAGTACCGAGTTTAGGCGTTGTTAGAATGGATAATGAACAAAGTTTTGTGGTTGCTGATATTCCAGGATTAATCGAAGGAGCATCAGATGGTGCAGGGCTTGGTATTCGTTTTCTGAAACATCTGGAACGTTGTCGTGTTTTAGTTCATTTGATTGATATTGCTCCAATTGATGGATCAGACCCAATTGAAAATGCTAAAGTGATTATTCAAGAACTTCATCAATATAGTGAAAAACTAGCAAATAAACCACGCTGGTTAGTATTTAATAAAATGGATGTTTTAGGTGAAGAAGAAAGTGCTAAACGCGCTGCAGAAATTGCTAAAGCACTTGATTGGGATGACAAATATTATGTCATTTCAGCGTTTAATCATGAGGGGGTAAAACCGTTATGTTGGGACTTAATGGAATATATTAACGCACACCCTCGGGAAGAGGAACAAGAAGAATCATCACCTGAAAAAGTTGAATTTATGTGGGATGATTATCATCAACAAGCCATGGATGACGCTTTTGATGATGACGATGATTTTGATGATTGGGACGAAAGCGATGAAGAGGGTGTTGAGTTTATTTATCAAAAATAATCAGTAGCGGTAATGCTATTGTGGCATCTTTTCCTAATTCATGTTATCTCAAATAATTGATTGAATTTATTAAAAAAGCAGGGAGCCTTCCCTGCTTTTTTGTCATTTCTTATTTTTTATAGTTAAATTAAAATTTTATTGATTTTAAGATTATTTTTTTATTTCAAGAAAAGGAAAATAATGCTTGATTTTGGTAATAATAATCATTATCATTTAAATGTACTTTATTGGAGCTCGAAAGACTTCTGAAAAAGTATGACATTGCTCACATTGCTTCCAATGTTTGCCAGCCTAGCATTTGTTAAGCTGGCTTTTTTATTTTTGTGCGATTCATCATTATTCTAACTTTCAAATACTAGCTATTTGCTAATTCATTATTGATATCAAATAAAACAAGTAATGCTGCGCTACCACCATATTCTTTAGGTGCTTGATGAAAACAGACAATATTCGGATGTTGAGCTAACCACATAGGTGTCTGTTTTTTTAAAATGTTTTTTCCATGTCCATACATGATGCACGCACAATGTGCGTTTTCTCGTAAACAAGCAGCAATAAGTGCAGCGATCTCTTTTTTGGCTTCTTTTTGGGTTAATCCATGTAGATCTAAAAAAAACTCAGGTTCATAAAATCCACGACCTAGTTTTTTTACTTCGTATGGATCGGCGTTTTCTCGACTATAGCGAATAGGATCTTCTTGCAATAGTGGCTGATAATCATCGGAAAAATAAAACTCAGCATGATTTTTTTCATATTGTAGTTTTTCTGTAGCAATTATTTTTTGAGACCGTTTTAATGGTTTGTGAATAACGGTATCTTGCTTAAGCTTTTTTGTATTACCAATGCTGCTTTTAAATAAGTTTATATCATCTTGGTCTAAATTAAATTTGTTTTGCATTGATTTTCACTCTGGGTAAACTTTTTGTTTAAATTCGCATAAGTCTTCAATAACACAAGCACCGCATCGGGGTTTTCTGGCAATACAGGTATAACGACCATGTAAAATGAACCAATGGTGGCAATTTATTTTGTATTCTTCCGGAACTACTTTAAGCAATTTTTGTTCAACGGCTTCAACAGTTTTTCCTGGTGCAAAGCCTGTACGGTTACTTACTCTAAATATGTGAGTATCAACGGCGATAGTCGGCCAACCAAAAGCCGTATTTAATACGACATTTGCTGTTTTACGTCCAACGCCAGGTAACTCAATCAGTGCGTTAAAATCTTCGGGTACTTTGCCTTGATACTTATCAACTAAAATTTGGCACGTTTTTATTATGTTTTCAGCTTTACTATTGTAAAGCCCAATTGTGCGAATATAGTTTTTTAAATTATCAACACCAAGAGCTAGAATTTGTTCAGCAGTATTTGCAATAGCAAATAATGGTTTTGTAGCTTTATTTACGCTAACATCTGTTGCTTGTGCCGAAAGAACTACCGCGATTAGTAGTTCAAAAGGTGTTTGATAAACTAGTTCTGTTGTAGGATCTTTAATATGATCCTTTAATTTTTGTAGAATTTGTATTCTGGTCGATTGTTTCACAAAGTTATTATATTAAAAATAGCATGCTACATATTATATACTTTTATTTACTATTTATCTGTAGCTCATATTTAGTTTTTATATACGCTTGGCAACAAAATACATCAGCAACCATTATAAACTGTCAATGACATTTATTTTAAACGTTGTACAAATTTTAGATATTGGCGTATTTATATTCCTAATCATCGACTTTTTAGCATGGTGATTTTATGATAAGCTAGCCAACTATTTTTTAATTTCATCAAACAAGGTTTTTTTAGATATGTCCTTACCAATGATTGTCACCTTTGCTGTGTACATTTTAGGCATGATTGCTATTGGCTATTTTGCGTTTCGATCAACGCAGAATTTTGGTGACTATATTTTAGGTGGGCGCCGTATCGGTAGTGTCGTGACTGCGCTTTCAGCTGGTGCTTCAGATATGAGTGGTTGGTTATTAATGGGGCTACCTGGTGCTGTTTTTTTATTTGGTGTTTCACAAAGTTGGATTGCTATTGGTTTGATAATCGGTGCTTATCTTAATTGGTTACTTATTGCAGGACGATTACGTGTTTTTACTGAAATTAATCATAACTCTTTAACATTACCCGACTATTTTGCTCGCCGATTTGACGATAAAAGCTCTTTATTGCGTATTATTTCAGCGGTGATTATTCTTATCTTTTTTACTATTTATTGTGCATCTGGGGTTGTTGCTGGCGCTAAATTATTTGAAAGCACATTTGGTATGAGTTATGGCTGGGCAATGTTAGCCGGAGCTGGAGCAACAATTATTTATACCTTTATTGGTGGATTTTTGGCTGTAAGTTGGACTGATACCATTCAAGCTAGTTTGATGATGTTTGCCCTTATTTTAACGCCAATTATGGTTATGGTGAATGCTGGAGGATTTTCTGATGCAATGATTTATATTGAATCACTTAATTCTGATTACACCAATTTATTTTCCCATATGGATTTTATTGCAATTATTTCACTATTAGGTTGGGGACTTGGCTATTTTGGTCAACCGCATATTTTAGCTCGGTTTATGGCCGCTGATTCACATGATGTAATGAAAAATGCCCGTAGAATTAGTATGACTTGGATGATTCTATGTTTAGTTGGTGCAATCACGGTTGGTTTTTTTGGTATTGCTTTTTTTGCTCATCATCCCGATTTGGCTTACTTGATTAATGATGGTAAACATGAACGTATTTTTATTGAATTATCAAAATTACTCTTTAATCCTTGGATTGCAGGTGTTTTGTTGGCCGCCATTTTAGCGGCAGTAATGAGTACATTAAGCTGTCAATTACTTGTTTGTTCAAGTGCGCTAACCGAAGATTTTTATCGCGCATTTTTTAGACCAAAAGCACAACAAAAAGAACTGGTTTGGGTTGGGCGTATTATGGTGTTATTGGTTTCAGTTATTGCTATTTTATTGGCGATAAATCCCAATAATAGTGTACTTGATTTGGTGAGTCATGCATGGGCTGGTTTTGGTGCCGCGTTTGGTCCAATTATTGTTTTTTCAGTATTTTGGTCTCGAATGACACGTAACGGTGCATTAGCTGGTATGATTGTTGGAGCTGCAACTGTATTGCTTTGGATTAATTTTAATTGGTTTAATCTTTATTCCCTTATTCCTGGCTTTTTATTTGCCTCTATTGCGATTGTGGTTTTTAGCCTTTTTGACAAAAAGCCTAATGAAATAGTGGAAGATCATTTTAAACAAGCGTATAAACGTTATCATAACAAAGCAGAATAAATCTTATTTTAAAGTAAAGTAGAATATAAACGTAAAAAATTTAATAGGTAAATATCATGACAAAAAATGTGATCAAACAACTGCAAGAGCGTGGGCTGATTGCTCAGCTTACTGATGAAAAAGCTCTAATAGAACTAATAGAACAAAATCCTATTGCGCTTTATTGTGGTTTTGATCCTACTGCCGATAGTTTGCATCTTGGTCATTTAGTACCATTACTTTGTTTGAAGCGTTTTCAATTAGCTGGGCATAAACCGATTGCTTTGGTTGGTGGTGCAACTGGTCTAATTGGTGATCCGAGTTTTAAAGCAGTTGAACGCAAACTCAATACTGAAGAGACCGTAGTTGAGTGGAGCGAAAAAATTAAGCAACAAGTTTCTCCGTTTTTGGATTTTAATTGCGGTGAAAATGCAGCGATTGTTGCTAATAACTACGATTGGTTTAGCGGTATGAATGTGCTAACTTTTTTGCGTGATGTTGGTAAGTATTTTTCAGTTAATTCAATGATTAATAAAGAGTCAGTGAAACAGCGTATTGATCGTGATGAAGTAGGAATTTCATTTACCGAATTTTCTTATAGTTTGTTACAGTCGTATGATTTTGCTTGTTTGAACAAATCGCATGATGTTGTTTTACAAATTGGTGGTTCGGATCAGTGGGGTAACATTACTGCTGGTATTGATTTAACTCGTCGCTTACATCAAAAACAAGTTTATGGTTTGACAGTGCCGTTAATCACTAAATCAGATGGTACTAAATTTGGTAAAACTGAAAGTGGAGCAGTATGGCTTGATCCTAAAAAGACTAGCCCATATAAATTCTATCAGTTTTGGATCAATACTGCTGATGCAGATGTTTATCGCTTCTTAAAATTCTTTACCTTTATGCCGTTAAGTGAAATTGACGCATTAGAGGAAGAGGATAAAAATAGTGGTGTTGCACCTCGCGCGCAATACGTACTTGCTGAACAAGTTACTCGCTTAGTCCATGGTGAAGATGGGCTTGTTGCAGCAAAACGCATTACAGAAAGCCTGTTTTCAGGTAAATTAACTGATCTATCTGAAGCTGATTTTGAGCAATTAGCTCAAGATGGTATGCCAACATTAGCTGTTGAAAGTGATGTCGATTTACAACAAGCTATCGTTAATGCACAGTTTGCTCCGTCAAGAGGTCAGGCTAGAACGATGATCGAATCCAATGCTATTTCAATTAATGGTGAACGTAATACTACAACAGATTATCGTTTTACTGATAGCGATAAGCTTTTTAATCGTTATACTTTACTTCGTCGTGGCAAAAAATATTATTGCTTGTTAATTTGGGGTTAATCTCATGAAAAATATTTTATCGATTCAGTCACATGTTGTTTTTGGTCATGCAGGAAATAGCGCAGCTGAATTTCCTATTCGTCGATTAGGTGTTAATGTTTGGCCGTTAAACACCGTACAATTTTCTAACCATACTCAATATCGCCAATGGACTGGAACGGTAATGTCAGCATCTCATTTAACAGAGATTGCCGATGGAATTCATGAAATTGATGAATTGAAACGTTGTGATGCGGTATTAAGTGGCTATATGGGATCACCAGAGCAAGGCAATGCTATTATCGAGATTGTTAAAAAGGTAAAAGCTGTTAATCCAAATGCGATTTATCTTTGTGATCCTGTAATGGGTCATCCTGAAAAAGGTTGTTTTGTTGCACCTGGTGTATCAGAGTTTTTATGTAATACCGCTTTGCCTGTGGCTGATATGATGGCACCGAATATTTTAGAACTTGAAGAACTAAATGGTAAACAACGTATCAATAATGTTGACGAAGCAATATTAGCTTGTAGGCAATTATGTAAAAAAGGACCTAAAGCAATTTTAGTTAAACATTTAAGCCGTGCAGGATATAAAAATGATCGTTTTGAAATGTTGCTTGTGACTCAAAACGAAGCGTGGCATATAGATCGCCCACTTGTTGATTTTGGTGTAAGGCAGCCAGTTGGTGTTGGTGATATGACTAGTGGACTGTTTTTAGCAAATATTTTGCTTGGTAAATCGTTGGTTGAGGCTTTTGAACACACGACTTCTGCCGTGTATGCTGTTATGCTTGAAACCTTAAAACAAGATGAATATGAACTACAATTAGTTGCAGCCCAAAATGAAATAGAAAAGCCGACACAGTGGTTTAGTGCGAAAAAAATTGCTTAATTGTAAAAGTATGCAAAAGTATGTAAAATTATGTTGACTAATGGTTAGTATGAAATTTATGAGGGGATAATGGACAATATTTCATTAGGAGTCATGCTCACAGATTTACGAGAACAAATGGGGTTAACTCAAGATGATATTGCCAATAAAATTCATGTGAGAAAAACTGTAATTGACGATATAGAAAAAGACCAATTACCCCAAGCGCCTTTCGTTTTTGTAAAAGGCTATATTCGTTCTTATGCCGAAATCGTTGGCTTATCGGCTGAGCAATATCAGCCTTACATCAATGAATTAACCGAGCAGTCTAAATCTCAACAAAAGAAAATTAAAATCAAAACGCTTATAGTTAAAAAAAGAAGTAAAGCACCTTTTATTTTTATGGGTATATTTATTCTTCTTTGTGTTCTTGGTGTGGCTTTATATTTTATTAATAAAGATGATAAAAGTCATTTTGTTGAAGTCAGTCATTATGTTTCCCCATCTTCTTTTAACCATGTTAATAGTTAGCAAATTTTGTTATTCTCATACAGACATTTGCTTTAAATCTTGTTAAGATTGTTAGCTGGTTATTTTGTAATATCATTAGGCATGTTATGAGTCATCCTGATTCACCTATTATTAGACGAGAATCTACCCGAATTTATGTCGGTAGTGTGCCGATAGGTGGTGGTGCTCCTATCGCTGTTCAATCGATGACAAATACTCGTACAACGGATGTTGAAAAGACTGTTGCTCAAATTCGAGCACTTGAACGTGTAGGTGTTGATATTGTGCGAGTATCCGTTCCAACGATGGATGCAGCTGAAGCATTTAAATTAATTAAACAGCAAACTAACGTTCCACTTATTGCTGATATTCATTTTGATTATCGTATCGCTTTGAAAGTAGCGGAATATGGTGTTGATTGTTTAAGAATTAATCCCGGAAATATAGGGAATGAATCAAGAATCCGTGCTGTTGTTGATTGTGCCAGAGACAAAAATATTCCCATTCGCATTGGTGTTAATTCAGGATCACTTGAAAAAGATATTCAAGAAAAATATGGTGAACCAACACCACAAGCGATTGTTGACTCAGCAATGCGCCACGTGGATATACTTGATCGATTTAATTTCGAACAATTTAAAGTGAGTGTAAAAGCATCAGATGTGTTTACTGCTGTTGATGCTTATCGCTTATTGGCTAAGCAAATTAAGCAACCATTGCATTTAGGTATTACCGAAGCCGGTGGTGTTCGTAGTGGTGCAGTTAAATCAGCAATAGGATTAGGATTATTATTATCAGAAGGAATTGGTGATACACTTCGCGTATCTTTAGCAGCCGATCCAACTGAAGAGGTAAAAGTAGGATTTGATATTTTAAAATCACTACGTATACGATCTCGTGGCATTAACTTTATTGCGTGTCCAACCTGTTCTCGCCAAGAGTTTGATGTCATTAGCACAGTCAACGCATTAGAACAACGGTTAGAAGACATCATTATACCGATGGATGTATCTATTATTGGTTGTGTGGTTAACGGTCCTGGTGAGGCTTTAGCTTCAACGATGGGCGTTGCTGGTGGTCATAATAAAAGTGGCTTTTATGAAGATGGTGTGCGTATCGGTCGTATTGATAACGAAAGAATGATTGATGAATTAGAAGCTAAAATTCGAGCTAAAGCATTAATTTTGAAAAATCGAATTGTAGCAACGGAATTATAATTTTATTTAATAGCGAATGAACGAATGACAGAAAAAAAAATCCAATCTATACGTGGGATGAATGATTTACTTCCTACAGATAGTGCAAGTTGGCAACAGATTGAAAAAATTGTTAAAGGTGTATTAAATAGCTATGGCTATAATGAAATAAGAACACCAATAGTTGAAGATACCGCACTATTTAAGCGAGCTGTGGGCGAGGTCACCGATATTGTTGAGAAAGAGATGTATACTTTCAATGATCGTAATGATGAAAGCATCACTCTACGCCCTGAAATTACTGCGGGTTGTGTTCGTGCAGGTATTGAACACGGACTTTTTTATAATCAAGAACAACGCCTTTGGTATTTAGGACCCGCTTTTCGTTACGAAAAACCACAAAAAGGACGTTATCGTCAATTTCATCAGTTTGGTGTTGAAGTCTTTGGGCTTGAAGGACCAAACATTGATGCAGAGCTTATTCTTTTAACTGCACGCTTTTGGAAAGCGTTAGGTCTGGAAAATCATACGTCCTTAGAACTCAATTCAATTGGATCACTTGAAGCAAGAGCCAATTATCGAAATGCACTTGTTGCTTTTCTTGAGCAATATAAAGACAAATTGGATGAAGACTGTTTACGTAGAATGTATACTAATCCATTACGAGTCCTTGACTCAAAAAATCCAGTTGTGCAGGAGCTACTTAATCAGGCGCCAAAATTGTTTGATTATTTAGACGAAGAATCGAAACAACATTTTGAAGGGTTATGTCGTCTACTGGATAATGCAGGGATAAAATATAATATTAATCAGCGATTAGTTCGTGGTTTAGATTACTATAACCGTACTGTATTTGAATGGGTAACCACTAGTTTAGGTGCACAAGGTACTGTTTGTGGTGGTGGTCGTTATGATGGGTTAGTTAGCCAACTTGGTGGGCAACCGACACCAGCAGTTGGGTTTGCAATGGGGGTTGAGCGTTTAGTATTATTAGTTCAAGCTGTTAATCCATCATTCAATTGTGATAATTCAATTGACGTGTATATGATCTCATCGGGCGATGAAAAGACAATTTCAGTTGCACAAAATATTGCTGAGTTATTACGCGATAGCCTACCTAATTGGCGAATTATGACAAATTATGGTAGTAGTAATTTTAAAAAACAATTTGCCAAGGCTGATAAATTAGGTGCTAAAATAGCGATTATTATTGGTGAAAATGAACTAACTAATCAGTCTGTAATGATTAAAAATTTACAAACAGGCGAACAAATTGAAGTAGCACAAAAAGAAGTTGTCCAAACTTGTTTAGCGATTAAGTAAAGAATAGGAGAAAAACGTGAGTCATCAATTATCGAGTGAAGAACAACTTGAAGAAATAAAAAGCTTTTTTGCTAAAAGATGGAAAATTATGGTTGCCATTGTGGTGATCGGATTATTGGCTTTTTATGGTTGGCGCTATTGGCAATCATATAAAACTGAAAAGGCAATTGAATATTCAGATAAGTACGAGCAGCTAATTGCTGAGTTAGATGATGCTAAGACAGATTCTGTTAATGAATTGGTCTCTTTTGCTAAAGACAACAATACTATTTACGGTGTATTTGCTAGTTTGCGTGCGGCTAAATTTTATGTTGAAGTTTTAAAAGACTACCACGGCGCGCAAGAATTATTAGTTGATGCATTAAAGAAAACTGACTCAGAACCGATTAAAACGATTATTAATATTCGTATTGCGCGATTACAATATCAACAAGGTCAATATCAAGAAAGTTTAACTTCGTTAAGCCATATTAATAATGAAAGCTGGGGAGCAGTAATTAACGATCTTCGTGGCGATGTCTTTGTTAAAATGACACATTATGCTGATGCTGTCGATGCTTACAACGTTGCGCTAACCTCTTCACCAACCCCAGATTTAGAAGAAATCATTAAAATGAAGCTGAATCAAGCCGAATATTTAAAAGCAAAGCAACAAGTTGAACAAGAAGCCCAAGCGGCCAAAGAAAAGCAAGCAACAGAAGAAAGTAAAAATTAATTTATCCTGCTATAAGGGTCTATACAATGAAGTTATCTAAATATTTTTTTACTGGTGTTTTTATGTTTTCACTCGTTGGATGCTCTTTATTCGGTAAAGAAGAAGATATTGTTCAAGTTTCACCGTCACCAACGATAAACAATCAATTTCCTATTCAGCAAGTATGGAAAAATAGCACTGCAGGCAATACTCATATTTATTCATTATTAGGTCCGATTAATTATGATAATGTTATTTATGTAGCTAGTCGTAGTGGGCAAGTTAAAGCTATTGAATTATCAAACGGTAAAACATTGTGGGATGTAAATCTATCAAAAAGTACACTTTTTAGTAGCAAAACTGCATTATTTTCAGGAGGCGTAAGTGCTGATGATAAATATGTCTATGTGGGCAGTGAGCGAGCTATTGTGTATGCATTAGATCGTCAAGACGGAAAAGTAGTATGGGAAAAACCAGTAAAGGGCGAAGTTATTGCTCGTCCTGTATCTTCTGAAGACAAATTAATCATTCATACCGCAAGTGGCATTCTTCAAGGTCTAAATCGTGATACGGGTGATAATTTGTGGGATGTATCCTTAGAAGTTCCGGCATTGTCGCTAAGAGGTAACTCGACGCCAACAATTGCTCATGGTGCAGCTATTTTTGGCGATGATAATGGGCGAGTAAATGCTTACTATATTAATGATGGTCAATTAATTTGGCAGCAACGTATTTCGCAACCATCAGGCTCTACTGAAATTGCAAAATTAAATGATGTTGATTCAACCCCCGTTGTTGAAGGTAATTTAGTTTATTCAGTTGGTTATAATGGTAGTATTGTTGCACTTGATTTAAGTGACGGACAACCAGTTTGGCGTAAAGAGCTTGGTTCTATTCACAGCTTTGCTGTTGATACCAATCGATTATTTGTTATTGATCAAAACGATAACGTTCAAGCTATTACTAAAAATGGTGGTGCAGTGCTTTGGACCAAATCAGATCTTAGTCATCGTCAGTTAACTGATCCTGTTTTTTACCAAAATTATATTGTGTTTGGTGATTTTGAAGGTTACCTATACTGGCTAAATACAGAAAATGGTGAACTTGTCGCAAAAACACAAGTGAGTAGTAGTGGATTAATATCTAAACCATTAGTGGTAGACAATAAAGTCATTGTTCAAGCTAAAAATGGTGATATTTACGCTTTTACAAAAAATTAATATACAAGATTAAAGCAATTTAGAGAAGAAACATGGTACCTGTTGTAGCACTTGTTGGTCGTCCAAATGTTGGAAAGTCGACTTTATTTAATCGGTTAACGAGAACCCGAGATGCATTAGTAGCGGACTTTCCTGGATTAACACGTGATCGTAAGTATGGGCGAGCAGAAATTAAGGGCCATGAGTATATCTTGATTGATACGGGTGGTATTGATGGCACTGAAGATGGGGTTGAAAGCTTTATGGCTGAACAATCCCTACAAGCCATAGAAGAAGCTGATATCGTTCTTTTTTTAGTTGATGCTAGAGCGGGAGCAATGCCTGCGGATCATGCTATTGCTAAGCACTTGCGTTCTCGCCAAAAAGCTACTTTTTTAGTTGCCAATAAAATTGACGGAATCGACACTGATAGCGCAATTTCTGATTTTTATGGTTTAGGATTAGGCGAAATTTACCCAATAGCGGCCAGTCATGGTCGTGGGGTCAGCGTATTGATTGAAACTGTATTAGATCCTATTTTTCAGTTTGATGATGAACAAAATAGTGATTTTGATGACGACGAACAATCTAACGACTTAGCGCTGTCTTATGATGATTCCGAGTTTAATAATACAGAATCATTAATCAACCAACCAATCAAAGTAGCGATAGTTGGACGACCAAATGTTGGTAAGTCTACACTAACTAACCGTATTTTAGGAGAAGAGCGAGTCGTTGTTTATGACATGCCCGGCACAACGCGCGACAGTATTTACATACCAATGACGCGGGATGAGCGTGAATATATCTTGATTGACACGGCTGGCGTGCGTAAACGTGGAAAAGTCACCGAAACGGTTGAAAAATTTTCCGTCATTAAAACGTTACAAGCAATTGAAGATGCTAATGTGGTAATTTTAGTGATTGATGCCAGAGAAGGCGTTTCGGATCAAGACTTATCGTTACTGGGTTTTATTATCAATAGTGGGCGCTCACTGGTTATTGCGGTTAATAAATGGGATGGTTTGTCTCAAGATATCAAAGAACAAGTTAAAGCAACACTTGATGATCGACTTGATTTTATTGATTTTGCGCGTGTGCACTTTATCTCTGCTCTTCATGGTAGTGGTGTAGGTAACTTATTTGACTCAATTCAAGAAGCCTATGATTGTGCAACTCGACGAATCAATACGGCATTATTAACCAAAATTATGCAAATGGCACAAGATGATCACCAACCACCATTGGTAAAAGGACGTCGAGTTAAATTAAAATATGCTCATGCAGGTGGTTATAACCCACCCATTGTTGTAATTCATGGTAACCAAGTTGAAGATCTACCAGATTCTTATAAGCGTTATTTGATGAACTATTTTAGACGTTCGTTAAAAATTATGGGTTCACCTATTCGAATTCAATTTAAAGAAGGCAACAATCCATTTGAGGGTAGAAAAAACAGCTTAACTGCCTCACAACAGCGCAAACGACGCCGATTGATGAAACATGTAAGAGGGCGAAAATAATTTATGTCAAAACAACAAATAGCGGTCGAAAGCGGACAAGAAGGCATTTGTCCAAAATGTCATCATAAAATGACAATTACCTCACCGCAACATTATCAATGCTCTCAATGTCAGCAGCATTATCTTGAACAATACATTTGCCCTATTTGTCAACAACAGGCTCAAATAATTAAAGGCTGTGGGGCAGTTAACTATATTTGTCATACTGATGGTTTGATTTCCAGCAGTAAAGTGATATTTCATTATTTACCAGAATAGAAGACTTTATTTATATTAAAGGCCATAAGAGGTTATTTTATGCGAATTATTTTATTAGGAGCACCAGGAGCAGGCAAGGGAACGCAAGCACAATTTATTATGCAAAAATATGGGGTCCCCCAAATTTCAACCGGTGATATGTTACGCGCAGCAGTAAAAGCCGGTACGCCACTAGGTTTACAAGCTAAAGAACTCATGGATGCAGGTAAACTTGTTACCGACGAATTAGTGATTGCGTTAGTCAAAGAGCGTATTGCACAGAGTGATTGCGTCAATGGCTTTTTGTTAGATGGATTTCCTCGCACCGTGCCACAGGCTGATGCCATGAAAGCTGCGGGTATTAATGTTGACTATGTACTTGAGTTTGACGTACCCGATGCTGTGATTATTGATCGCATGAGTGGACGTCGAATTCATGCACCTTCTGGTCGGGTTTATCATGTTCGTCATAATCCACCTAAAGTTGAAAATATTGATGATGTTACAGGCGAACCGCTGACAATTCGTAAAGATGATAACGAAGAAATTGTTCGTAAACGCCTTGTTGAATATCACGATCTAACTAAACCACTTATTAGTTATTATCAGCATGAAGCCAAAGAAGGGCAAACACAATATTTCCGAATTGATGGCACGCAAGCTGTTGCTGATGTAACCAAAGAGTTAGCTAACATTTTAGGATAATTTGTTTATCAATTAAAAGAGCAAGGCAGTGAACTATCTTGCTCTTTCTCTTTCAAGTTGGTTAATATTGTTGCTTATATAGCAAAAACAAAAGCGAAGTCATAACCAATACTGCCAAAAAACGTTCAGGAAAGTTATTGATTTTATTCGATTTTTTTTGACGTGTTTTTCTTTATAGAAGTGAAAAATTTATTCAAAAATCAGTCAGAAAAAGTATTGATTTTATTGAAGTTTTTAGTTTGGTGATATTACTCAAAATAGCGCCTTATCAATAACAATAAAACGCCATTTTGAATAGAAAAGCAAAACGCTATAAAACCATTCTTACAATATCGATTTCGCCCAATTCTTTATAAAGATTCTCGATCTGATCAATATGTGTTGCATTGATGGTAATTGAAACTGAATGATAATTACCTTTACTACTCGGTTTAATTGATGGCGTATAATCACCTGGAGCATGACGCTGAATGACAGATACCACTTTGTCGACAAGCTCTGGTTTGGCTTCTCCCATGACTTTATAGGTAAAAGAACATGGAAACTCTAATAATTCATTTAATTTTGTTGGTTGCATAATCTTATTTTCTCAGTTACTGGTTCGATGTATCCATATCAAGAATCATTAGTATATATAGGCGGTTTAGCGTTCTTCAAGTAACGAACAATAAACATCGCTTTTTAAAGTATATATTTTGAGCTATGATAAGAAAATTCTAACATAGTGAAATAAACGTATCTTGCTATTTATCTATAAGGCTAAAACATCATGTCATCTAATTCCAATCATAAAGAACCTTTCGGTACATTATTAGGTTATGCACCGGGTGGTGTTGCTATTTATTCATCTGATTATGAAACATTAGATAAAAATCAATACCCAAATGATGCCTCATTTCGTAGTTATTGTGGATATGAATATATGGGGTACAAATGGCAATGCGTTGAATTTGCAAGACGATTTTTATTTTTAAATTATGGCATTGTCTTTACTGATGTGGGAATGGCGCATGAAATTTTTTCACTTCGTTTTTTAAGGCAAGTTGTTAATGAGGCGATTTTACCTTTGCAAGCATATGCTAATGGCAGCAAAAAAATGCCCGAGGCGGGCTCGTTATTGATATGGGATGATGGTGGCGTGTTTGATCGTACAGGTCATGTTGCGGTTATAACCGAAGTATTTGAAGACAAAGTCCGAGTGGCAGAGCAAAATGTCATCCATGTGCGACTACCTATTGGGCAACAATGGACACGCGAACTTAAGATGGGCGTGACAAACGAAGGTTATCAATTACATGATACGTTTGATGATACTAAAATTTTAGGATGGATGATCCAAACAGATGACACTGCATATAGCTTGCCACAACCAACCGTCGCAAATCCATTACTGACTATTCATAGTGCTCACCTTAAAAATGAAGGGCAATTTGATAAAAAGTGGTTGAATGAATCAGATCCCTTAGACAACGCCTATGTATTAGCAGCAGGTCATGCGATTAGCCATGATGATCATTATCGTTATTTCATGATTTCCGAAAGTGCTGAACAAGAATTAATTCGAGCCACCAATGAATTGCATTTAATGTATTTACATGCGACCGACAAAGTTTTAAAAAATAATGATTTATTAAAGAATTTTAATATTCCCGAAATACTTTGGCCAAGATTGAGGCTTTCATGGCAGCAACGCCGTTACCAAATGATAACGGGTCGATTAGATTTCTGTATGGATGAAAGAGGCTTAAAAGTGTATGAATATAACGCCGATTCCGCCTCATGCCATACTGAAGCGGGCGATATTTTACAAAAATGGGCTATTCAAGCTGGATTAAATCGAGGAACTAACCCGAGTAGTGGTTTACTCAATTCTTTGGCTGACTGTTGGCGACATAGTGATGCTCAACCTTTTGTCCATATCATGCAAGATAATGATAGTGAAGAAAATTACCATGCATTATTTATGCAAACGGCGCTTACTCAGGCCGGATTTGATAGCAAAATCTTGCGGGGACTCAATGGATTAAGATGGGATAAACGTGGTCAACTTGTGGATGATGACGATCGCCAAGTTACCTGTGTTTGGAAAACGTGGGCTTGGGAAACGGTATTAGAACAGCTTCGTGAGGAAAGTGAAGCACAAATTGCAGGTTTACCAATTCGCACTTGGCATCCTGACAATACAGTTAGGTTAATTGATGTCTTATTGCGACCAGAAATCTCGGTTTTCGAGCCACTATGGACGGTAATTCCAAGTAATAAAGCTATCTTACCTGTATTATGGTCATTGTTTCCAAATCACCGTTATTTATTAGAATCCACATTTGAACTCAATGAAAGCTTAATTAAAAAGGGGTATGCGGCTAAACCAATAGCAGGACGTCGTGGAAGTGATATCCAATTAGTAAGTCATCAAGAGCAGATCCTTGATAAAACAGTTGGACGTTTTGCTAAACAAGAAAATATTTATCAAGAACTATGGTGCTTACCAAAAGTCGAAGATCGTTATCTACAGCTATGTACCTTTACGGTGGGTGGGCACTATGGAGGTACATGTTTACGCTCTGATCCTTCTTTAGTAATAAAAGGTGAAAGTGATATGCAACCGTTGCGTGTATTAACAGATGATGATTTTTTAAAATAAAATTGTCAAAAATATATAGGAAAACCGCTTTTTATCATTGTCGATATGTTTGTTAAAAATTAGCAAGAAATATGATTAAAAATTTATAATACGCATATTGACATCAATTACAATAATGGCGTTTTCTGTTAAACTTGTTTTTACTGTAAAAAAATGATAAGAAATAAAAATAATATAAGAAAATAGAAAGGAATATATGGCAAATACATTACTTAGAAGTGGCGATATCAAAGATTTCAAAATGTTGGGATATGATGGTAAAGCAGCTTATTTAGTAGCGACTCAGATTCGTGAAATGTTTAGAGTTAAACTGGGTAAGCAGTATGCTGATTATTTAGCTATTCCTCAACGGAATGATCAAGGTAATATTATTGATTGGTATATTCCTTTTGATTCAAATCTCCCCGATGGTCAATATGATATTATTCCTTGGACATCTGCAAGCGAATCAGAGCAGGAATCAGCGCTGATTTTACTTAAAGAATTTGAACATAAAGTCATAAATTTAGGTAAGCAATTAGCTAGTAACCCCAATTTAGATGGTGATCAACTGCTTTTTAGTCGACTTATTTATGATCCCAAAAATAGCGTTGATAATGCTGAGTCTAATTTGATGGCAATCCGTTTTCCAAGCAATCAGTTTGTTTACATTGTTAATGGTCAACCTGTCATTACTTTTTGGGGATTCTTGCATCCACAAACACCTCAAGCCAATTCTCCATTCTATTGTTTAGAACCAGTAAAAAAAGTCACTCCAGCAACCGTTGTTACCCCACCACCGATACCTGAACCGCTCAAAACCAGACCATGGTGGAAATGTTGGTGGGTATGGTTATTAGGCTTGTTACCTTTGTTATTGCTTCTTTTAGCTCTTTTTTTACTACGAGGCTGTTGGTTAACTCCAAAAATAACGGTTAATCCTTCATTATCGTTATCAGGTAATGGTGATGTTAGTATGCCTGTTGTTAATGGCGAAAAACACGATGAAAAAGAACCAGAAAGAGAGTTAAAGGCTGAGGTAGATAATCATTTGGGTGTTGCAGGTAATGGCATAGTAAATGGTACCATTCCAGTTGATGCTAATGCGATTGCTAATAGTACTAATACCGCAGGTGACGCAGTTGATCATTCAGCAACTTCTGACAATGGACATAATAGCGATAAAGGTAATGATACGCCAACTCCTGATGCTCAAGATAATAAAAACGAGCAAATGGCATCTCCTGATGTCGGTAATTCTGATAATAAAGATGAAAAATCGCCACAATCTGATAATACAAAAGATAATGTAGATGGAAAAAATGAGCAAAACAGCACGAATCCAACATCTATACCATCAGATAAAGATACTACCACTCCGGCTGTTGATCAAACAAATAATTTAGCGCTACCTGCTGATGCAATAACGCAGGGGTCAACAAAATTCTTAAATGGTCAATGGTCTGTCAACGGCGGTATTCAAGACAAAACCACAGGTAAACCATTACAGTTAAGTTATAATTTTAATGATGGAAATGGCGAGGTTACAGTAACACGTAGTGACGGTGTGAAATGTGTCGGTAAGGTTGGTACAAATATTAAAGATGCTAATTTAGCTATTGCGGGTAATAGTGAAGCTATTTGTAGTGATAATAGCAAATATCAACTACCAAGCATTCAATGTACACCGGGCAACAATAATAAAGCTAATTGCCAAGGAATTTATAATAATGGGACTTCATTCCCAATAACGATGAAAAAACAATAAAGGTTATATATGCTTCCAGAATTACGCAATTATGGTCAAGAAGTCACACTTATTATGAACAGTGGTATTCAGTTTCTTGATTTTGCACTTAGAATCGATTGGAAAGATAATCAATGGCGCAGTAAAGTTAATGGGTGTTTTATTGAACCATCAGAAAGTGGTGCACTAATTAGATTGATTGAAGATGTCGACAGTGGTCAATTTTTTACACCTGATAACCGCACATTTGCGGTTAATCCAACACAAGAAATTAGCGTTGATCAATCATTAAAATTATTTGATGGTATTTGGTTACCGGTTCCTGTTTTACGCTCAATTCCTCCTGAACGTTTTGATAAAGGTCCACATAACTGGAGCCGAGTTCGAATTGTTAATATTCCCGAAGGGGAAGATCCTAACGGCAATACACACCGAATCACGTTTGCATTTGATACAAAAGTATTTGCGAATTTACAAGATGTTGCCTACCTTGCCCCAACCGAAAACGATGTAATGACTGGTGCTGTGTTTAGTTTAGCACATCGTTCCGATCACGTGTCATGGTTTTTAGAACTTAAATGGATAACCAGTTGGTTAATTGATCTCTTTCAAGAGTTGGCGCCACAACCTGAGCGCTTAAAGATTCATAAAGATGATATTAATCAAGAAATAAAAAATAAAACTTACTATGGACATTACCTAAACATTATCCATTTACTTGCTGATTCGTTGCAATTGCCAACAATTAAGATTGTGTCAAATAATAAAGATGATATTGTTAAATCAATTCCTGTTGATATGATTTTAGATGTGGGAAATTCTCGAACTTGTGGCATTTTAATTGAAGATCATGCCCAAGATAAAGATAGTTTAAATCATCGTTATGAGCTTGAAATTCGTGATTTAACTCAGCCAGAGCATATCTATAATGAACCATTTGAAAGCCGTGTCGAATTTGCTCAAACCTTTTTTGGTAAGGAACACTTTTCGCTACAAAGCGGACGCCGTGACACGTTTCGTTGGCCAAGTATTGTTCGAGTAGGACAAGAAGCTAGCAGGCTAGCCAGTCGGCGTGAAGGTAATGAAGGAGCAACAGGGCTTTCAAGCCCAAAACGTTATCTGTGGGACCAAGATAAATACGAACAAGGTTGGCGTTTTAATTCTCATTACGTAAAAAGCGACCATGAACCTTTTGCAACGGCTGAACCGTTTTCAAGTTTAATTAATGAATATGGTGAAGCATTACACATTCTTAGTAATGATATTCAAGAAGAGTATGACCGCAAGATGCCGGTTTTTCACCCTAAATACTCACGAAGCTCATTGATGACATTTATGCTATGCGAAGTGTTAATGCATGCATTAATGCAAATAAACAGTGTTGCTCAGCGTAATAAACTGGAACACGCTAAAACGCCACGTAATTTACGCTCAATTATTTTAACTATTCCGCCAGCCATGCCAAAGCCAGAGCAGGCTATATTTAAAAGTTGTGTATATCAAGCTATTGGCTTAGTTTGGAAAAGCCTTGGTTGGGATGGTTTAGATGATAATATTGATTTTAATAACCCAGAACAGCTTAAAAGTGTGTGGCCAAATATTCCAGAAGTGCACATTCAATGGGATGAAGCAACTTGTGGTCAAGTAGTTTACTTATTTAATGAAACACAAAACAATTATAATGGTCGTTGTGAGGAGTTTATTGCTTCAATGGTGCGTCCTAGCAAAGCAGATAAACAGAAGCTAACTATTGCCACTGTTGATATTGGTGGTGGCACGACGGATTTAGTGATTAACGATTATCAATTAGAGTACAGCGCAAATGGACAAGCCAATAGTAGTAATGCCTATATTGTACCAACGCAGCGTTTTCGTGATGGATTTAAAGTCGCAGGGGACGATATTTTACTTGATATCATCCAAGATACTGTGTTAACCGCTTTAACAAACGGTTTAAAACAAGCTGGCATTGCTGATCCTAACCCAATTTTGTCGACCATTATTGGCTCTCAGCAATTGTCCATTCAAGATGCGGTATTGCGCCAGCAACTTACCTTACAGTTATTTATGCCAGTGGGCTTACAAATATTAAAGTCCTATGAAGTTTATGATCCGTTACATGCAGATCAACATGTTTATCGTTCGACGTTTAAAGCATTGTTACAACATAATGTCATGACAGAGCATGTCCTTAACTTTATTAATGACCCTATTAGACGAGCATTGAATAATTCTGATTTTTCGGTACTTGATTTAGATATCGAAATTAATTTAAAGCGCATTCATTATCTGTTTATTCGTGGCGATTATTATAATATTTGTAAAACATTTGATGCACTATCTGAAATTATTAGCTGCTATCAGTGTGATGTGCTGTTGTTAACCGGTCGTCCTTCTCGTTTACCGGGTATTCAAAGTTATTTCCGATCACGCTTATCAATGCCTGCGGGGCGAATTTTGCCATTGCATGGTTATTATACTGGTGGCTGGTATCCTTTCCATAAGCAAGAACGCATTGATGATCCTAAAACAACCGCAGCAGTAGGGGCAATGTTGTGCTTTTTAAGTAAAAATTTACGGTTACATAATTTCTATTTTAGATCCTCAAATATAGATTTATATTCAACCGTTAAGTACATTGGACTTTTAGATAATCTTAATATGATTAAAAAAGAAAATGTCTATTATCAAGATATTGATCTGGATAATCCTGATTATGACTTTCCTGAGCATTCGTTCGAAATTAGGGGGACGACAAGGCTAGGATTTAGACAGCTAGAGGTCGAGCGTTGGCCTGCATCACCTATCTATATTTTAACTATTGAAAGCAGTGAAGTAGCTAAGCGATTAAGTGCTGACGGTGTGATTTTAGAGGTCACATTAGGTATTAAAAATAAACAAAAAACAGTTGAAAATTTTTATATTAAAGATGTAAAAGCCTCGGATGGGCGAGCTTGTAATAAGAATCAGGATATTAAACTAAGCTTAAATACCATGGTTAACTCTGGTTTAATTAGCACGCAATATTGGCTTGATAGTGGAATGATAAAACGATGAAAAACTTAAACGAACAACTACCTAAATCTTGGGATCAGGTCTATCAAGCATCCGCAGAGGCCATTGATTGGGTGAATCAAACACGCCATTCATCTAAACGTTTAGATAGTGAAGCGGATAATTTAATTTTAGATTTACGCCGTTTACGAAACAGTGCAAAACGATTGGGCGATGTATCAACTAAATCTGTTGCGGTTGGTTTTTTTGGTTTATCACAAGCGGGTAAATCTTACCTTATTTCAGCACTTGCTGCAGGCGAAAACGGTAAACTAGAAACAGTTGTCGATAACGAAGTATTAGATTTTATTGACCATGTTAATCCAGTCGGCAGTGGTAAAGAAGCGACAGGACTGGTGACACGTTTTAGTCGCATTGCTAAAGGTGGTATTCCAAATTATCCGTTAGAGTTAAAATTGTTTAACGAGATTGAAATCGTTAAAATCTTAATTAATGCTTATTTTAAAGATTTCGATCAGCAGAAAGTCTCCAATAAAGTCGACTTTTCACAGTTAAACCAGTTGATCCAACGTTTAGAAAACAAAAAACAAGCTCACTATGTTGGTGGTGTTAGTAAAGATGACATTGTTGACCTATACGATTATTTATCTGAAAACTTTGGCAACTCGCTTGAAGAATTAAAAGGCGGTTATTGGGATAAAACCATTCACCTTCTGCCTTATCTAACAACAGCTGATAGAGGTGAGCTGTTTTCGGTTTTATGGGGGGGAATTGCTGAACTCACCAATATTTATACTCAATTAGCGTCAACTTTATCAAATTTAGGTTATGCTGAAACAGTATACGCACCACTTTCTGTCTTAATCAAAGATAATAATGGTACTAAGTCACAAATCGATAGCATTATGAATGTTGATATTCTTGAACGATTGAATACCGACAAAGATTCATCAGTCACCATAACACCATTAAATGGCGAACCCGTTGCAATCTCTTTAGCACAACTTGCTTTTTTAACTGCTGAATTAATCTTTCCATTAGTCAATAAAACTAGAGTACCAACGTTTGAAAATGTGGATTTACTTGATTTTCCTGGATATCGAGGGCGTTTAAATTTGATATCGATTTCAGATGTTAAAGAAGGTAACCCAATTGCTCAACTTTTATTACGTGGTAAAGTTGCTTATCTATTTGAAAAATACACTGATAGCCAAGAAATGAACGTACTTGTTGTCTGTACACCATCAGATAAACAATCTGATGTTAATGATGTAGGTCCTGTACTTGAACGCTGGATCGATAAAACACAAGGCGAAACGGCTGAAAAAAGAGCCACTAAAAAAGCAGGGTTATTGTGGGCAATTACCATGTTTGATAAACGCATTGGTACATCGTTAACGCTATCTGAAGATAATCTTAAAAATAGCTGGGGTAAAGGTGGGTTATTACAGCAAACAATTTTAGAACGATTTGGTAGTTATGATTGGTTAAGTAACTGGTCAAACGATCATAAATTTAATAATGTCTTTTTAGTCCGTAAACCTGGATTTGATGTGCCATTTTTAAATGTTGATCCAAGCACTAGTCAAGAACTGGCTTATAATGAAAATTATCAAGCAAAAATGGATGTATTAAGAAATACATTTGTTCAAAACAGCGATATCAATGAATATGTTTCCCAGCCGGAAGATGCATGGAATGCCATGTTAAAACTGAATGATGGAGGTATCGGACGAATTAGCCAATACCTAGAACAAGTTGCTATCACAGAAGTTAAACAACAACGAATTGTTGAACAACTTAACGAAAAAATTGAGTATATCATCAATATGCGATTTGATACTTGGTATCAAGCGGATAATGATGAGGCGCTAGCTAAGAAAAAACAAGTCATTGCAGATGTTGTTAAAGAGTTACAGAGTAAAGCCTTATTGTTAGGAGAGTTACTCAAAACTCTTGAATTACCAGACCAAACCATTAGAGCTCTTTACCATTCTAGCTCTATCGATAATGAAACAGCTCAAGATGGCAATGATAATTTATTAGATAATTTATCAAATGATTTTGGTTTAAATGCTGATTTTGAATTGTTTTCTGATTCAAGTTCATCGCTAACGACTAAATCAACAGACGTATTACAGACAGAATCAAAATTTGCAACAACGGTCTTTTCGGCATGGCTAGAGCATTTAAGAAATATTGTGCTAGATAAGCATATTTTGCAATTTTTTGGCATCAATCAAAAGTCACTTTCTTTTATTATAGAAGAGATTATTACTGCTGCAAATCGAATGAAATTGGAAGAAAATTTAACTAAGCATATTTTAAATAATGAAAATATAGGGAGTAAACGTGATGATCTTGAGTCTAGACAACTCAGTACCATTCATACTTTACTAACAGACTTTATTGCTTGGCTTGGTTTTATTGAAGGACAAGCGGGTGATATACCAATGAGTCGAGTTAATCAAGGTAAGCCGATATTTTCTTCACCATTAAGTGAATTTAATGCCCAATCATCGCATTCATTACCAAAACTGAACGATCACACTAAAAATTATTCTCAGTATGCGATATTTGATTGGTTTATTGCGTTTGCAACACTGGCGCAAGAAAATGTTGGACATCATGCAGGGCGAGAAATTAGCCAAGAACAAAATAGCCGATTAGGCGAGATTCTGGCTTCTTTCAAACAATCGCGGATTAATTAAAAATAGCGTCACTAAACAAGAAAACATAGCAGGAAAGCCGTTTGGTATATTGGTATAAATGAAACCCCTGCTTAATAGTAATAGATTGCATGAAAGATACTCACATATTTGAGTATAAAAATAGAGGATATCATGGCATTAAGAATTGAATTAAGTAGTTATAAACCCGGTATTGCGAAGTTTTTAGCTCAAAAATGGAGCGGTAGTTCCGATATTGATATACTTATACAACGTAATCAAGATGGTTATTATTTATCTGGTATTAATCAATGGGGGTCTGAAAAAAGTTGGCACACCATCGAAAACATGTTAGTTGAAAATGAACAATTAACGGGGCATGTTGGTGAATGGTTGGTTGATTCTTTAGTGACACAAGAAAGTCAGCTCCGATTTCTTATACAAATTCGTGATAAGCAAAATCTAAGTTATGTTGATGGTGGTGTTGTCAGTATTGCTGCTGATGTGCTTCCTTCCATCGCATTAAGTACACAAACAGCCCAACCAAATGTTCAACAAGCAGAACCTATAATTGAGCCAGAGGTTCAAGAGATCTCACCATTAATTGAAGAACCTAACCTTGATGCTGAACCCGCGACATTAGATGAACCTATCGAAAACAACACAGCCCCTGAAGCTAAAGCTATAGAAACAGAAGAAGTCGTTAAACCCAAAAGCCGTCTTGGGTTAATTTTGGCGATTGTGATTGCGTTGATGATGTTAATTGGATTGGGTATTGCTGTGTGGTATTTTTTATTTTTCAAAAATCAATCACCGCAAATCCCATTAGTACAAACTAATGGACAATGTAGTGTCATTAATGCGAATACCGATGACTTAACTTTTATTCAACAATGCCTACAAACCAAACCCAAATCAGACGAAATTATTCAAGTTATCATGGAAGCTAAAAAAGCAGAAAAATGCAACATTGCTCAGCGATTATATGCAAATCAGGCACAAACAGATGCTAAAATTGCTGAACTCTATGCAAAAGAGTATGACGACAAATTTTATAAAGCCAATAACTGTTTTAAAGTAGATAAAGAAACCGCTATTTATTGGTATGAAACATCGTTAACCAAAGATCCCAATAATGCCTTTGTTAAAGATCGTTTAACACAATTACAAAATTAGTGAGGAGCAAGAATGAATAAACTAGCTGTCTCAAAACTCATTTCGTTGATAAGTCTAACATGTTTGCCTTTGATGGGGTTTGCTATCGAGCCACTAAAACAAGCAGGTAAAACAACCTTATATCAACGTGTATTAAGTACACCAACATGTGAATTAAAAACTAATATCACCGATTCTAAGGGTAAATCAGTTCCTGCTTTTTCACGTTATTATGTTTATGAGCGCAAAAATAATAATAATCAAGAGTGGCTTAAAGTAGGTCCAGACTCTTATGGTAAAACAATAGGTTGGATTAACAACTCGTGTGCAATTGCTTGGAATATGCAAATGACATTAGTGTTTACCAACCCCGTTGATCGTGATCCTTTATTATTTTTCAAAGATAAAACCGCATTAACCAAGATAGTTGATACAGATAAACCCGAAGCCTTATTAAAACCGATTCGTGATGCATTAAAAGTTAATAAACCAGTGGTAGAGGTGGTTGCTCAAGAGCCTAAAGAGTTTGTTGATTTTAAAAGTAACTTCTATTTGTTGCCTATTTTGCAAGGTGAAGAAGTCATGAATGGGCAAGGATTTTATGAACGTGTGTTAGAAATTGCCTCAGTAAGCAAACAAGATGCTTTAATAAAAAACAACACAAAATCAACCACAAACCAAACGACAGATGACAGTACTAATCAAGTTGTCCCATTTAAAGCTGCCATTGTGTTTGTTATCGACTCGACTATCTCTATGGATCCTTATATTTCAAGAACTAAAGAGGCGGTAGAGCGTGTTTATCAGCATATAGAAAAAGAAAACTTACAAGGGCAAGTTAAATTTGGATTGATTTCATTCCGTTCTAGCTTAAAAGCATCGGATAAACTTGAATTTGTCACTAAAGTTTTTGCTGATCCCAACAAAGTCAAAGATAAAGAAGATTTCAAAAAACTAAGTGCTTCGCTTAAACAAGCTTCTGTTTCTACATCGTATTTTGCTGAAGACTCTTATGCGGGTGTCGCTCAAGCATTAAATGACATTAATTGGAATAGCTTTGGGGCTCGTTATATGATTTTAATTACTGATGCTAGTGCCATTCCAGGAGATGATAAGTTATCAAGTACAGGTATGGATGCTGCTCAGTTGAGACTTGAAGCTCAGCATAAAGGTGTCGCCATTTATGCGTTACATCTAAAAACGCCAAGTGGTGGTAAAGATCACCAAATTGCAGCAACACAATATTCAGATCTCACTTATAACGATTTTATTCACAAATCACTTTATTACCCTGTTAACGCAGGTGATGTGAATGAATTTGGTCGAAAAGTGGATTCATTGGCAAAAGCACTATCTGAGCAAGTTAAACTTGCTTATCAAGGCGAAGCGTCTGTTGGTAATGCGCTTAATGCAAAAGATAGTGATACAGACATGTTGAAAGATGCATTACTACTAGGTAAAGCAATGCAGCTTGCCTATTTGGGTGATGTTAACGGTACTAAAGCACCGTCAGTTTTTAAAGCTTGGATTGCTGATAAAGATTTTGTCAAACCTACTATACCAACGGCTGAACCGCGCATTTTATTAACTAAGTCTCAATTAAGTGATCTAAGCGATATCGTTAGTAAGATAGCTAATGCAGCTAATGATGGATTGATTTCTGCCGATGATATGTTTTCACAACTTCGTTCTGTTGCCGCTGCGATGGGGCAAGACCCAAGTAAATTAAAATCAGACTCTGTCATAAAAATTGCTGATTTAGGTTTGCTTGGTGAATATTTAGATAATATCCCATATAAAAGCGATGTAACGGGACTTGATCAGGATACATGGAAAAGTATGAGTGGGCTTGAGCAAGAAAAGTTCATCCGTAATTTAAACAGTAAAATTCGTTATTACCAAAAATGTAATGCTGATGTTGACCGTTGGATTTCGTTGGCCGAAGGTAGTGATCCTCGTGAAAACGTGTATCCTATCCCATTAGAAATGTTGCCATAAAGTTATGTTGTTAGAAAACATGTTAACTATCAATCAACTTACTATTTCGCGCTCAACAGGCAAATCCTTTTTTAGTGTTTGCCTGCCAAAGTTAACTGTAAAAACGGGTGAAGTGGTTGTTATTCAAGGCGATAGCGGTGCAGGTAAAAGCACCTTGCTTGAAATGATAGGGCTGATTTTAAAACCAGATAAAATTGGTAGCTATAACATTACGGTAGAGCATTGTGATATTGATATTGCAATGCTAATTCAACAAAATAAAATCGACCAATTGGCTAATATTCGAGCCCAATATTTAGGTTTCATGCTACAAACAGGTGGATTATTGCCATTTTTGACCGTTCGTGACAACATTTTATTATCATTAAAGTTATTACAAAAAAAAGTCGATAACAATCGGTTTGATTATTTAGTGCAGAAACTTAATATAGCGCATTTAATCAATAAATACCCCAAACAGCTATCAATTGGTGAAAGGCAGCGAGCTTCTTTTATCCGCTCGATTATTCATAAACCTGCATTATTACTTGCCGATGAACCAACTTCGGCATTGGATCCTTATAATGCAAATTTATTGTTTGATTTAATAATTGAACAAGCCAAGCAAGATAATATTGCAGCGATGATAGTCACCCATGACTGGCAACGTATAGCTAATAAAGGCTTATTTACTTTATCTGCTAAGCTAACTTCACCACAATCATCAGAATTTTTACCACAACAAGATAAGGTGTAAAGGATGACTAAAGCACTATCAAAATGGTTACTTATCACTCGCTTATCTTTAGCTGACTTATGGTATGACAGAAAAGTTTCATTTTGTATTATTGCCTCAGTGATCTCAGTGATTACACCATTATTATTACTATTTAGCTTAAAATATGGCATCGTTTCGCAACTTCGAGAGCAATTAGTTAATGATCCACAAAATTTAGAAGTCAAAGTTATCGGTAATTTACAACTTAATGACGAAATGTTTAATTGGATAAAAAAACAACCTGAAACCGCTTTTATGATTCCACTTACTCGCTCATTAAACACGCAAGCAGACTTAATTAAAGACGCTAGCCATTTTGTCAATAATGCCGAAATCATCCCCACGGCGAAAGGGGATCCAATAACAGACACCTTGCCATTACTGACTAAAAAGCAGATCTTATTAAGTTCACTATCGGCAGAAAAAATGCAAGCTACCATTGGCAGCCATATAAAAATGGCAATTACTAGGCAGCTTGATGGAAAGCTCGAAAAAGGTATCACCGAATTAGATGTTGTTGGTATCATCCCTGAAACGCGCTATAGCCGTGTGGCAGCTTTTGTTTCTTTAGATTTACTTATCGCGATGGAGGATTTCTACGACGGTTACCAAAGTGACATCTTTCCTACCTCGACAGGACAACTAAATCCACCTAACCACACATCATTTGCTCGTGCTCGTATTTATGCCAACGAATTGGATAATGTTGCGCCATTAGCCTTTAAATTGCGAGAAAAACACATCGAAACCCGAACGCAGTCTAAAGCGATTGAAAACGTAAAAGCAATCGATCGTGTACTTAATTTTATTTTTAGCGTTATTGCGATTACCGCAGGGGTGGGCTGTATTTTATCATTTTCTGGCTCATTTTTATCCAATATTGAACGTAAGCGCAAGGATATTGCTTTTATGCGACTAATTGGTTTTCAATCTAAAGAAATTATGCTTTATCTAGTCAACCAAGCGGTTATATTAAGTTGCTTGGCATTTTTTGTCTCTTTTGCGTTATTTTTTTTAGGAAATTATGCGTTTAATACAATTTTAGGTAAAAATTTAGTTTCACAACCCATTGTAAGTCGATTACAATTTTACCATTTTATTACTGCATTTATGCTCACCCTATTTATTTCGGCGCTAGTTGTAGCCATAGGAGGTCGACGTGCTACTAAGATCCAACCAGCAGAAAGCTTGCGTGAAGCGTAATTATATTCAATTAGCATATTTGGGATTGGTAGCGATCTGCTTAAATCCATCGTTAAGTTTTGCAGAACCATGGGATAGTAAATTTTATAACCCAAAACCAGCACAAGATGACGTTATTTTACCTATGCCGTGTGATGGCAGTTTAGTAATGAAAAAGGTCTTCACGCCGACTAATAAGCCACTTGATGATGTCAAAATTATTTTAGGTAGTAACCAAAAAGAGCTTGGTTTTGCCGAATATGCAACGCCAAATTATATTTCTGGTAGCTTTTCTGATTCGGGAAATGAAAGGTATTACCTAATAGGTAAATATGAAATTACTGCACTGCAATACCAAGCGGTCATGAATGACACTTGCCCGACAGCTAAATTAAATCTTTCTTTTCCTGTAACTGATATTAGTTGGTTTGATGCTATTGCATTTACTGATAAATATAACCGTTGGTTAATTGAAAATAAGGCAAAAATAAAATCAAATTCCATTCCTAAAGGATATATTCGTTTACCTAATAATACGGAATGGGAATATGCAGCACGAGGCGGGGCAAAAGTAACTGAATCGGAGTTCCGTGAATTGCGATTCCCTATGACGGGTAATCTTGAAAGCTATGCGTGGTTTTCTGGCGCTAAGTCAGCTAATGGTAAATTACAGCTTATTGGAAGATTAGAACCAAATCCACTAGACCTTTATGATATTTTAGGTAACGCTAGTGAAATGATGTTTGACTCATTTAGAATGAATAAACTTGATCGCTATCATGGTCAACAAGGTGGCATGATTGTTCGAGGGGGGAGTTATTTAACGCCTGAATCCTCAACCACCAGTGCCTTTCGTACTGAAAAACCTTTTTATGATGATAAAGGTGCTTATAAAAGTAAAGATGTTGGATTTCGTTTAATTTATACCACAGAAGTTATAAATTCTAATGACAAAATCAAGGAACTGGACAAAGAGTGGAGTGCATTAGGCAACGAAACAGACAGCACAAAAAGTAGCAATGTTGTTGGTGAACTTGAAAAAATCACCAAACAAGTTGAAGATGAAAAAACCAAAAAAGAGTTAAATCAACTCAATACACTTTTACGTAGCGCTAACCAAGCGCGTGACGAACAACGCGATCGCTCCATACAATCAGCATTACAATTAGGCGCATTTTTGTGTGCTAATGTTTCAGATTTAAATAGCAAGTTTGAATATAATGACAACTTATATAAAACAATGGTTAATGATGTGTGTGAGCTAGAAGAAACAGACACATTAGATGACGACAACATGTGTTCAAAAGTGAAGCTAGATAATTTGAAACACGTGGTTGATGAGTCTAAAAGTGCACGGGATTTTATATTAAAATATTATTCCGATACCATTGTTAGCACCGCATCAAATTACGAAAAAAATACAATTAATGATCAAGCTAAATCAACACAATTTATTCTAGAAAGCAGTGGCAAAGCTAATATGAGCGATTACCTGAAACTTTATTTCAAACATATTAATCAATATGTGGAATCAGGAAAAATCGAACGAACAGCTTGGCTACAAACATGTAATGAAATAAAAGGAAAGAAATGATGAATAAGATTATAGTAACCCTTGCTTTATGTTTATCGTTGGTTTTAACTGGTTGTCAGGGTGCTGGGGGCGCAAGCTCTAGAAACGTCGATCCTGCATTAACTAAAAGCAACTCTGCTAAATTTTTCAGCAAGTCAGCATGGCAATCTTGTGCTATTGGTGCAGGCTTAGGTGGTATTGGTTGTATGTTAGCCGGTGGAAAAACTGGGGTGTGCCTTGCGTCAGCTGCGGTTGGTTGTGGTGTGATGATGGGCGCAAACTATTATCTTGATTCAAAACGTGCAGAATACGCCGATGCAGAAACACGTCTTGATGTTTATATCCAAGACATCCAAAAAAATACCTACGAAGTACAAGCCGTGACAGAAACAGCTAAAGCTGTATTAGATAAGAACTTAGCGACACTTAAAGTATTAGATAATCAAATCAAAAAAGATACATTAAATAAGAAACAGGCTCGAAATGATTTAGCACAAATTGATGCCAATATTGCCTATTTGACGGATAAGCTACAAAGCATGAAGAAAGTTGAAAATGATTGGATTTCAATATCATCTCAAGAACAACAATCAGGTGTTAGAGTATCAAAACTTGACCAACAAATAAATCAATTACATAAACAAATTGCAGTACTTGAAAATCAAATTACTCTTGTTACAAAACAACGTTCAGCAGTTAAGGTTAGCTAATTATGAAAAAAAGATATCTTTTATTACTCAGCCCACTTGTTTTTTTAGCGGGTTGTTCAACAACACTCGAACAGTGCGATCCAAAAAATACAGATATTGGTATTATGGATAAAATTAGTTGTAATTATTCAGGTAATTACCAAGCTCGTGTTGATCATAAACAACAAATCCTTGAAAATGAAAAAAGAGCCAATCAGCAGTTTAAAGAAATTTATGCCGCTATTGAAAAACAAAAAAATGATAGTGCATTAAGTATTAAACAAAAACAAGCACAACAACAAAAACTGAAAACTGATTTAACTAAACTCACTAACGAAATTAAACAAAAAGCTAAAGGTCGTAATGACCTACAAGCTCAAGTAGTCGATATTGAGCAACAACTTAAAAAAGTGAACAGTTCAAATAGTTCGGAGCTTGAAAAACAAGTTGAGTTAGACAAGTTAAATAAGAAGCTTCAACAATTACAAAAAGCACTTAATATATAACTATATTTGCTTATTTAATAAAAGCTAAAAGACAAACAGAAACAAAAGTTAAATAAGCACCTAAGTAAAAGGAAAAGCATTGGCAATGCAACGAATAACAAGAATTATATTTGATCATAATAATACCGAAAAAAAGTCTTTATTAGATCAATATCATACTTTGTTAGCATTGCTAAAGCCGCATTTAACTGAGCGTACGTTTTCAATTTTAGCTATACCAAGATTAATTGATGATAATCAATATATTGCTTGGCACACTGATTTAGAAGGGCAACCTATTTTATTGAGTGATATCAATAATGAATCACATAAAAATAAAGTTGTAAAAAAACTACAAAATCGGCTCAACGATATTGAACAAGCGGTTAAATTAATTCCTATTACTGATCAACAGCAAGCACTTATTTCATCATGGTTATCTAGGCTAAAAAGTTTAGGTAACTCTATTTATGTCATTAATGATGATCCCGTTATCGTTAATACTTTTGAAGATCCTGTATTGCCTGTTACCACGCCAGTTCCTGCCATTATACCAACATCATTTTGGCGCTGGTGGCACTTTTTATTGTTAGCTTTATTCCTAATAGGGCTATTGGGCTTACTTTGGTATCTATTTTGCCCATTTGCAAAACCTGTCATCACTCAGCCTGTTGAACAAACTACGCCTGAGTCAACTGTTGCAGAACCTATTGTACCGCCGACAAAAAACGATCCTACGGTAAAATTAGAACCTGAATCAACAACACTGGAAAACACCACTAAACAGTGTATTACGCGTGAAGAGATCGCCAATATAACCGATTATTCCAAAATGGTTATGGTATTTGACAACTCTGCATCCATGACGATCACTTTAATGGAATCCCAAGCAGCGATAAAAAAATTCTTGAATGCCAACTTTTATTCAATGACACAAAAACAAGCTGATGCCTATGAAAAGCGCATGACTCGTTTACCTAACCGCTTATCAAGCAGTAAAAAAGTCGCGTTATCGGCCATTGATAAAATACAACCAGAAGTCAACATCGCCTTAGTAACACTCACGTCTTGCCCTGCGGCACACAAGACATCGTTTTATAGTTATGAAAATAGAGATAAATTAAAAAACAAAATTAACAGATTAAAACCATTAGAGTACAACAGTGCAACGCCTTTATATAATGGTATAAAACAAGCCAGCAAAATGCTTGACGGCGTCAATCGTGATGATTACATTTTAGTCATTAGCGACGGCGAAGATAACTGTACCAAAGCCAATATTTGCACCTTAGCAAACAAAATTGCCACCCAACAGCCACGCCTCAAAATAAATATTGTCGATATTGCGGGGCAACACAAAATTGACTGCGTTGCTGAAAAAACAGGCGGTAAAGTCTATATAGCTCAAAGCCCAACTGCTATTGTTGAACAAATGAATAATGCCCTTTCAACGATGAAGATCAGCAAACCAATATGCGAATAATGGCTTTTAAATAATTTGCCACAAGCAAATATCTAATTTATCGCCATTTATATAAAAAATGGTAATAAGAGATGTTTTTAATCGTCAAAATAATACAGTATAAGGAATAAAAAGACCATGCAACGAATAACAAGGATAGCCTTCGATTCCAATAATCCAGATATCATTTCTCAGTTAGAACAATATCATTCCTTACTTTTATTATTAAAACCACATTTAACTGAACGTACTTTCTCAATTTTAGCCACACCAAAGCTAATTGATAATCAGCAATATGTAGGTTGGTATACTGATCTTGAAGGGCAACCTCTTTTACTTGATAACATTGTCAACCAGTCGCAAAAAGACGAGATTATCCAAACATTACAAACTCGCCTTAATGACATTGAAACAGCAATAAACCTTATGCCACTAAGTAACGAAGAGCAAAATTTAGTTTCAATGTGGCTTCCTAAAATTAAAAGCTCAAGCAACTTAATTTATGTCATCAATAATGAACCTGTCATTGTTAATACCTTTCAAGAGGATGTGCAACCTGAACCTGCACCAATTGTTGCGCCAACACCATTTTGGCGTTGGTGGCATTTTTTACTTTTAGCCTTATTTTTAGTTGGACTGCTTGGCTTACTCTGGTACTTATTTTGCCCACTTGCAAAACCTAAAATTGTGCCTGCTGAGCCAGTATCGACGCCTGTCATTTCGGCACCTGTTGAAGAAAAACAGCCTGAACCTGCGCCAGTTCCTGCAACAAAACCACAAGAGCCTGAGCCAACTGTGGTGCCTGAGCCTATTGCAAAATCTGAACCAGCACCAACGCCAGCACCTGTACCGAAGGTAAAAAATCCGCCTAACTGCATAACCAAAGAAGAGATGAAAAAAGATTCTAATCCTTCTAAAATGGTTATGGTGTTTGATAACTCATTATCGATGACCGTGACCTTAAATGAACCCCCACAAGAGGTTGAAAAATACTTCCAATATATGTCCTATGGTTATGGTCGGAATATGTCAGAACAAGACAGAATTGCTTATGAAAAACGCATGACACGTTTACCAACTCGTTTATCAAGTAGTAAGAACGTGGCAACCTCGAGTATTGATAAAATACAACAAAATATCGATATTTCGCTTGTCACCTTAACAAGTTGTCCAGCGGCAGATGTTTCGCCATTTTATAATTATACAAATCGAGGAACGCTAAAACGAAAAATAAAACGACTAACACCAACAGCGGCAGGTGGTGGTGGAACGCCTTTATACAGCGGTTTGCAAAAGGCTAGTCAAATGCTTGATGGTGTAAAACGTGATGATTATATTCTCATAATCAGCGATGGCGAAGATAACTGTTCAAAAAATAATATCTGTACACTAGCTAATTACATAGCGTCACAAAAGCCACGGTTAAAAATTAATATTGTTGATATTGCTGGTGAACATAAAATTGATTGCATTGCTAACGCCACAGGTGGCAAGGTTTACATAGCCCAAAGCCCTAAAGATATGATAAAACAGATGAACAAAGCAGTATCAAGTTTAAAAATCAACAGACCAACATGCCAATAAAAAAGCAAACGCGCCAAATCCTTTTATTTGGTGCATTAATTGGCTTTGTGGTTTACAAATTTGAGCATTCGGAATGTTTAAAAACAATAAAAACATTTCATTCTTCCTAAAAAAGGATTATTTTTTATCAAAAAACAGTCAGGAAAGTTATTGATTTTATTTAAGTTTTTTGAGTGTTTTTTTACGAAAATCAACTCCGCCACAATCCTTATTCCCAATAAAAAACCAGACATGGTGTCTGGTTTTTTATTTTTTTATCACTGTAACATTTAGAAATCTAAATTTGCCGCTTTAAGGGCGTTTTCTTCAATAAATAGTCGGCGTGGTTCAACTTCATCGCCCATTAATGTGGTAAATAATTGATCCGCTTCAATGGCATCTTTTATAGTGACTTGTAACATACGACGGCTAGTCGGATCCATTGTTGTTTCCCATAATTGTTCTGGATTCATTTCACCAAGACCTTTATAGCGTTGGATCGTCAAGCCTCGGCGAGACTCTTTAATTAACCAATCGACAGCTTCGTCAAAAGAGCTAACTGGCTGTTTGCGTTCACCACGTTGAATAAATGCGCTGTCTTCTAGTAAGTCTTTAAGCTGTGCACCAAGGTGGCATATGTTGCGGTATTCGTTGCTGTGAATAAACGCTTGATCCAGCGTGTAATTAGTGTCAACGCCATGCGTTTTGATTTTTATTACAGGTTGGTGTAGCTGGGTCTTTTCGCTGTAGTCAGTTGCATAGTGGTAACTGCTGCCATGTTGTTCTTTGTTTGTTAGTTTTTCAACAAGTGTTTTTGCCCAACTTTCAGCTTGTTGTTGATTTTGTAAAATACTTTCGTTTAAGACATCATGATAAACCAATTCACAAAGCAATGCTTTCGGGTAGCGACGCTCCATTTTAGTGATAAGTTTTTCAACTTTTTGATATTCTGCAATCAGTCGTTCTAATGCTTCACCAGCAAGTGCAGGGGCATGGTCGTTAACGTGTAACGAGGCATCTTCAAGCGCTAGGGCGATTTGGAATTGCGTCATGGCATCATCATCTTTAATGTATTGTTCTTGCTTGCCTTTTTTGACTTTGTATAAAGGCGGTTGGGCAATATAAACATAGCCACGTTCGATAATTTCGGGCATTTGGCGATAAAAGAATGTTAATAATAAGGTACGAATGTGCGAACCATCGACATCGGCATCGGTCATGATGATGATGCTATGGTAGCGCATTTTGTCTGGGTTATATTCGTCACGACCAATTCCACAACCAAGAGCCGTAATTAATGTTCCGACTTCTTGTGATGAGAGCATTTTGTCAAAGCGGGCTTTTTCAACATTAAGGATTTTACCTTTTAGTGGCAATATCGCTTGGTTTTTGCGGTTGCGCCCTTGTTTTGCTGAGCCTCCAGCAGAGTCCCCTTCCACTAAGTAAAGTTCGGATAGTGCGGGATCTTTTTCTTGGCAGTCAGCGAGTTTACCTGGCAAGCCACCTAAGTCTAATGCACCTTTGCGTCGTGTCATTTCGCGCGCTTTGCGTGCCGCTTCACGTGCTCTGGCTGCGTCGATAATTTTGCCGACTACAATTTTTGCATCAGATGGATTTTCAAGCAGGTATTCGGTTAATTTTTCGCCCATAACAGATTCAACGGCTGATTTGACTTCTGATGAGACTAATTTGTCTTTGGTTTGTGACGAGAATTTAGGATCTGGGACTTTGACTGATACAACCGCAATTAAACCTTCACGGGCATCGTCACCAGTAGCACTAATTTTGGCCTTTTTGCTGTATCCTTCAGCTTCCATGTAATTGTTTAATGTGCGAGTCATAGCACCGCGAAAACCAGCTAAATGTGTTCCACCATCGCGCTGAGGTATGTTGTTAGTAAAGCAATAGATATTCTCTTGATAACCATCGTTCCACTGTAATGCTACTTCGACACCAATATCGTCTTTTTCGGTGCTGAAGTAAAAAATTTTAGGATGAATTGGATTTTTGTTTTTATTAAGATATTCAACAAAAGCTTGAATTCCACCTTCATAATGATAATGCTCACTTTTTCCTGTGCGTTCATCAAGTAACTTGATTGATACTCCTGAGTTGAGGAAAGAGAGTTCGCGAAGTCGTTTAGCAAGTATTTCGTAAACAAATTCAATATTAGTAAATGTTTCAGGACTTGGCCAAAAGCGAACGTATGTGCCTGATTCTGTGGTTTCACCAATGATGTTAAGTGGTGCTTGTGGTACTCCTAAGTTGTAAATTTGTTGGTGAATTTTGCCATCACGATAAATGATGAGTTCTAATTTATCTGATAAGGCATTAACAACTGAAACCCCAACGCCATGCAAGCCACCAGAAACTTTATATGAGTTGTCATCGAATTTACCACCCGCATGTAATACGGTCATGATAACCTCTGCCGCTGAAATACCTTCTTCTTCGTGAATACCGGTTGGAATTCCGCGACCATCATCACGTACAGAAACTGAGTTATCAGGGTGAATGGTTACTTCAATATGGTGGCAATAACCAGCTAATGCTTCATCAATGGCATTATCGACCACTTCGAAAACCATATGGTGAAGTCCTGTTCCATCATCGGTATCTCCAATATACATACCTGGACGTTTACGGACTGCATCAAGCCCTTTGAGTACTTTAATGCTAGAAGAATCATAAGAATTAGACATGGATTTCTCGACTTAATTGATTGTTTATATCATTCTGTATATTTACAAAATTATACCAGATTTTATGTGAAAAATCTTATCATTTTCATCGATCATATGGCTAATTTGATCTTGACTAACTGCGGTAATAAATACTTGAGAATTTGCTAATTTTAATCGTTTTGCTAGCAAATCACGTTTATTGTGATCTAGTTCTGAAGCAAAATCATCAATCAAGTAAATACAAGATTGTGAGTGTTGTTTTGAATAATATTCACCTTGAGATAACCGTAAAGCACACATCATTAGTTTTAGTTGACCTCGGGATAAAAGATCTTCAACAGGGATATTATCGATACGTAATTTTATATCTGCTTTATGTGGCCCCAAAGTGGTGTAATTAAGCAGCTTATCGCGATCGTACTGTTTTTGTAGCTGTTCGGAGTAATTAATTCCATGCTCCCAACCTTGATAATATTGGCAATTAAGTTGATATTCAGGTAAAAAATCACGGCAAGTCTGAATAATTTCAGGAAAAATATGTTGTAAGTAGTCGGTTCTAATCTGGCTGATTTTTTCGGCAATTGGGGCGATCTCTTTGTCCCAAGGTAATAATTGATTATAACTATGAGCTTGTTTTAGGAGTGCATTACGTTGTTTAAATAGACGCTTTAAATTGTTCCATAAATGAACAAATTCAGGGTGATGATGAAAACATCCCCAATCGATAAATGCACGGCGATATTTGGGACCACCACTTAATAAATCAAACCCCTCAGGGGTTATTAATTGTATCGGTAATAATTTGGCTAAATCGGCCAATCGAAAGCCTTCATCTCCGTCTATTTTTATTTTATTTTCGTTATTTCGTGATTTTGCAAGACCAATTGAATGGACTTGCTGATTGGTACTTTTTATTTCACTAAATAATATAAGCTCGGGTTGTTCATGTTGAATTATTCGATTTGATTGGGCATGTCTAAATGCTCGTCCGTGTCCAAGCATATAGATGGCTTCAAGTAGACTGGTTTTGCCACTGCCATTATCACCAACAATGAAGTTGAAATGCGGTGATAAAGTGAGTTCTGCGTAATCAATATTACGAAAACGATGAACGTTGATGGTTGATAGCGTCATATACTGTCAATTATTCCGGCCGAAGCCGGAAAATTAAATAAGATTTGATTATAAGCGCATCGGCATAACAACATAAGTGGCAGATTGATTGTTGATATCTTCAATTTGTACACTTGATACCGAATCAGTGAGTAATAGCTGTACGCTATCACATTTCAATGTATTTAATATGTCGAGTAAATAAGTAACATTAAAGCCAATTTCAAGCTCTGATGATTCATATTTTACATCAACAACTTCTTCTGCTTCTTCTTGTTCAGGGTTGTTTGCCGTAATTTTTAGTTGGTTGTTATGAGCATGAAGTCGAATTCCACGAAATTTTTCATTAGATAAGATAGCAACTCGTGATAGGGCATTTCTTAGCTCTTCGCAGGAGACTTCAAGTGGTTTATCTGGATTGCGAGGTAATACCCGTTTATAGTCAGGAAATCTACCGTCAATAAGTTTTGATGTAAAAGTGAAATCACCAAGATTAACGCGTAAGTTGTTATGACCAATTTGCATTGTGATAAGTTCACCGTTATCGTTAACCAATTTTGCCAGTTCAAGTACGCCTTTTCTTGGTAAAATGACCGCATGGGTGGCTTTTGTATTTTGCTCAATGGGTTGAGCACATAACGCTAGTCGGTGTCCATCGGTTGCTACAGTTTTTAGTAGGCCATCTTCAATTTCAAATAACATGCCATTTAAGTAATATCTGACATCTTGATTTGCCATTGAAAATTGTACCGCATCAATAAGTCGTTTTATGGTTCTTTGTGGTACTGAAAGATCAACATCACTTTGCCAATTTTCTAAATTAGGAAAATCGTTAGCAGGGAGTGTTGCTAAAGAAAATTTACTACGGCCAGATTGAATCATTAATCGATTATCGTCAACGCTTATCGAAATTTTGGCGTCACTAGGTAGGTTTCGGCAGATATCAAGAAACTTTCTTGCCGGTACCGTAGTTGCGCCAGGTTCGCTTGGTTCGACTAAGGGTAAATGAGAGATCATCTCTATTTCAAGATCCGTTCCCGTCATTGATAGTGTGTTGTCATTAACTTGTAATAATAAATTCCCCAAAATGGGTAACGTCGGACGATTACTCAGTGGGGCGCTGACAAGTTGCAATGGTTTTATCAGTTTTTCACGATCTATAATAAATTTCATAGTATTGATTCTTTTTAAGTTGATAATGTTCTAATTAAATTGGAGTAATCTTCTTTAATTGCATTGCTTTCTTCTTTTAATTCGGCAATCTTTCTGCACGCATGTAATACGGTAGTGTGGTCTCGTCCACCAAAGCCGTCGCCAATTTCAGGCAGGCTTTTGTTCGTCAGTTCCTTGGCGAGCGCCATTGCGACTTGTCGTGGTCTTGCAACTGAACGAGAACGGCGTTTAGAAAGTAAATCTGATACTTTAATTTTATAATATTCTGCAACTGTTTTTTGTATATTTTCAATAGTGACTAGTTTTTCTTGTAAAGCCAGTAAATCTTTTAAAGCGTCTTTAACAAAATCTATGGTAATGGCTTTACCCGTAAAATTAGCGTTAGCAATAACTCGATTAAGTGCGCCTTCCAACTCACGAACATTCGAACGTAGTCGTTTAGCGATAAAAAAAGCGACTTCTTCAGGTAATTTAATATGATTTTCTTCGGCTTTTTTCATTAAAATCGCAACCCGTGTTTCAAGTTCGGGGGGTTCGATTGCAATGGTTAATCCCCAACCAAAACGGGATTTTAGACGATCTTCAACGCCATCAATTTCTTTAGGGTAACGATCTGATGTTAAAATAATTTGTTGATTGCCTTCTAATAACGAATTAAATGTGTGAAAAAACTCTTCTTGGGAGCGCTCTTTATTGGCAAAAAATTGAATATCATCAATAAGCAAGGCATCAACAGAGCGATAATAATTTTTGAACTCTTCAATAGCATTATTTTGTAGTGCTTTGACCATATCTTGGACAAAGCGTTCTGAATGCATGTAGACAACTTTTGCGTTGGCCTTTTCTTCCATTATTTGATTGCCAACTGCGTGTAATAAATGCGTTTTACCTAAACCTGTAGAACCATATAAAAATAAAGGGTTATAAGCTTTGCCTGGGTTTTGGGCCACTTGTTTGGCTGCCGCAACACCTAGTTGATTTGATTTACCTTCTACAAAACTATTAAAAGTGTGTTTATGATTAATACCCGAGCGATAGATATGATTGTGATTTGTTTCTTTTGTTGTTTGCCAAGCAGGTAAAACGTCTGCTTTACGTTGGCTATTTTGTGTTTTTTTATCTTTAGATACGGTTGAACCAACTTCAAGAAATAGTTTCAAAGAGTCATCATTAAAAAGCTTATTTAGTAATTGGGATATCGTAGCTAAATACTTATTTTTTACCCAATCTAACACAAATCTATTTGGTGCATAAATATAGAGTTTATTATCGACCATCTCCGCTTGCAACGGGCGAATCCATAAGTTGAATTCCGTTGTAGGGATTTCTTCTTGTAACTGAGAAAGGCAATCTTGCCAAATTGCGGTAGGCACGGCAACTCCTTCAACTTTTCTTACTAACAATACCGAGAAGCATTATAATCTCTTTTGTGGATAATTTGTAGATCTAAGCCAATATATAATTTAGTTGTTAACAAAAAAGAAGATAAAAAAACCCGGTTTTTAACCGGGTCTTAATGAATAACTAAAAAAAACAAAGATTATTTTGTTGAATCAGTTACTTGAACTTCTTGAACGTTACGTGCTTTAACTTCAATTTCAACACGACGATCTGGAGCTAAACATGCTTTTAAGTTAGCACCACGAAGCGCATTACATTTAGTTCCTGTAACTGGTTGAGATTTACCTACACCACGTGCACTGATTAAATCAGCAGGAACACCTTTAGAAACTAAATATTTCATTACTGAGTTAGCACGTTGTTCTGATAATTTTTGGTTATAGCTATCTGAACCAATACGGTCAGTATGACCAATTACCACTACAGCGCTTTCAGTTGGATTGATTTTAACAAGGTTTGTTAATAAGTTATCTAATGCTTGACGACCTTCAGCTTTTAAGTCAGCTTTTGCATAAGCAAATAGTACGTCTTCATTTAATACATAACGTTTTACTTCAGTTTTTAATTCAACTGGAGCAGGTGTATTTAATGTTGCTAAACGGTAAGTAATACCCAAGCTTACAGTACCTGCATCTGGAGATGCACCAGTTTTAGTGTGAATATGTTGAACATATTGATACTCTAAACGAGTTGATAAATCGTCACTTAAACGATAATCGACACCTAATGCATAAACAGGAGATAAGTCGGTTTCTGTACCATGATCAAGTTTTTCATATTTTTTCACTAAACCGCCATTTTTCCATTTAGCGATAGTGACCATACCACCTGCACGACCATAGATATCTAACCCGTCAACGATAGGGTAGCTTAATTTACCAGTTAAAGAAACTCCTTGAGCGGAAACTTTACTGTGACCTACGTCATAGTTTTTACCTTCATAGTGGAAAGATCTTTTGTATTTAGCAGAGCCTAACCAGTCGTAACCCAATTCAAATGCTAAATAAGGATTTGCCTGAAAACCAAGGAATGCACCACCCGCGACATTGCTGCGATTTGAAGTACTGATTCCAACGTTATCCCATACGCGAACTTTATTTGCATCTAAACGATAAAGCTCTGACCAACCTAATTTAGCACCTACATAAATAGAGTTGTCATCATATGCTGCATTAGCTGCAGTAGCTGTTAAACTTGCAACTGCGATTGCTAGAGCTAGAGTAGTTTTTTTCATTTTATTGCCTCAACTTATATGTTGTTATAGACGATGTTTAGTTTGTTTGTTTATTGCTTAATAATTTACTTCAATTACTAAATAAAATAACAATTACTTATTTTTATATAATTATGTTGCACATAATCTGTTGCTAGTATAGCACATGTCATAGGCAAATCTATAGATAATGATAGTGCAATGAAAAAATATTTAAATAGTTTTGTTAAACTATTTTATTAATCGTTATATAAAAGTCATTAATGGTGTTGGCTAATGAATTAGCCATAATAAAAAAGTCAGCTTCAAGTTTTTTATCAAACTCATCAGATCCTATATCTTCGTTTTCGTCCAAAATAATCGAATCAAATTTAATTCGTTTAAAGGTTAAATCGCTATTAACAATAAAGCTAACACCTCTTTCATCAATAATTTTAATTTTAGTGACCCATTTGCCAGAATCGAAATGAGCTCGCATTTCTTCACTTGTGATTTCTTGATTTTTACAACTAATAATGCCATTACCTTCAAGTGGATCTTTAAGCTCGGCTTGATCGCCCAATAAAAACGGTGGAAAATTTAGGTTTTCCTTCGTCCATGTGGTCATGATTTGTTCGAGTGGTTTGTCAATCGATAAAGGTGTTAATGCAAGCGAACCAAGCTCTTTGCGTAAAATAGCTAAGATATCTTCGGCTTGTTTAAAGCTACTGCAATCAACAATAATACGTTTATTATTGGTGTCTACCCATAACCAATAGTGGTTATATTTACTAAAAGCCCTTGGCATTAGGTCAATCATAACTTCATCTTTTAAGGTGGCTTTTTCGTTTTTGGTCAACTTTCTACTTAGCGCTTGTTCTTGTTTATCAATTTTTTCTAATAAAGCTTGTTTGATTACAGGAGAGGGCAATATTTTTGTCTCTTTTTTGATGCGTAATAATAAATGTCCTTGCATATCAATAATAAAATCATCTTGATTATTATCATGATAAGGCGAAACCCACCCCATTTTTGTGGTATCTAAATTACCGCATGGTATAAAAGGATGTGATTTGAGTGCGTTTTCAATCGCTTCTTTATTAAGTAATGTATCGTTATTGAGTTGATAAATGATGGCATTTTTAAACCAGAGCATACTTTTCTATTTCCTGAATTTTTTGTGATAGGGAATTTATTTTACCTAAACATTAAACAGCAACCACTGATTATGGCAAGAGGTTATTGTTATCATTTTGTTATTGGGTATAAATCAACATTAATTAAAAGTTATAAGATAACCCCATATAAACTGAAGTGATAGTGCTATTGTCAACCATAGGACTATCTGCTGCATCGCCAGTTAATTTGTCGATATGAATACCGCCAAAAGTCGCTATATTTTGGGTTAATGAATATTGTGCTGCTATTTCGGCGTAAGGTGTTAATGAATTATCTGCATTAAAGTATCGTAATTTTGAACGGGATGATTCTTTATGCGAAACACCATAATAATAATCATTATGTTTACTATTAGCCCAGTTTATACCAATAGACGGTGCTATAACCAAATTATCCTGCATATAAGGGACAGTATAATCGGCATTAACTAAAATACTATTACTTTTGTTTAATACATCGGCGCCGATACTACTAGAAACCCCTCCCCAATTGGTCACAATAGAATATTCTACTTCTGCTAGCAATGTTGAGTGACGGCTATTAAGTTGCTTTAATTGGTGATTATCTGAATTATGTGGTTTAAATTCGTTAGATAAGTAGCGAGCACCAATTGAGACACTTTGGTTATCAGCATTATAAGCATAAACTCCAGCCGATAAATCATCGATAAAAAATAGCTCATTATCATAATCGATATGAGGAATAGGATAATAATTATCGCTATAATTTTTATAAGGTGAATTTGCCCAACCAATGCCTAAACCGAGAGAAGATGGCTCTGCTAAAGCAAACTGGGCTGTTCCTAAAGTGATTACAGATAAAATAGACAGCCCACAAAGTATTTTTTTCATTTTTTATGCCTATCTAGAAGGTGAATGTTTATTAGTAAATTACCCAGATTTAATTGGTTAGCTAATCGTCACAAAATCTATACATTAACTGTACATTGTAACAAACAAATTTCTTGAATAATAATGCCACATTTTATCGTGTTTGAATATGGATTAGTGAGATAAATTATGAGTAAACCAACTTTAGAAATGACTAACAGTCGTCCTGATGATGCTACATTGTTAGCTGACGAAGCTAAATATTGCTCTTTTGGTGATACCGTGCATTATGTTGAACCGCCAAAAATCTTTGATGGTTGTGAAGGTAGCTACATGTATGACAAAGAAGGTAAAGCTTTCCTTGATTTACAAATGTGGTATTCTGCATGTAACTTTGGTTATGCTAATGAACGTTTAAACAATGTTCTTAAAAAGCAAATCGACACGTTACCACAATGTGCTAGTCAATATTTACATCCTACAAAAATTGAATTAGCCAAAACCATTGCCCAAGGTATGGAAAAACGATTTGGTTATGAAGGACGAGTACATTTCAATGTTGGTGGTTCTCAATGTATTGAAGATTCGTTAAAAGTAGTACGTAATGCAACGGGCGGTAAATCGCTAATGTTTGCTTTCCAAGGCGGATACCATGGTCGTACACTTGGCGCTTCTTCAATTACATCAAGTTATCGTTATCGTCGTCGTTATGGTCATTTTGGTGATCGTGCGATGTTTGTTCCATTCCCTTATCCATTCCGTCGTCCTAAAGGTATGACAGCAGAAGAATATGGTGAACATTTAGTGGCTGAGTTTGCACGCCTATTTGAAACCGAATACCACGGTGTTTGGGATCCAAAAGTTGGACAAGCAGAATACGCTGCATTTTATGCTGAACCTTTACAAGCAACGGGTGGTTATATTGTTCCTCCTCGTAATTACTTTAAAGGTCTTAAAAAAGTTTTAGATCAGTATGGTATTTTATTAGTCGTTGATGAAATCCAAATGGGCTTTTATCGCACAGGTAAACTCTGGTCAATTGAACACTTTGATGTTAAGCCAGATGTTGTAGTTTTTGCTAAAGCATTAACTAATGGTCTTAACCCGCTTGGTGGTTTATGGGCGCGTGAAGAATTAATTAATCCTGAGGTGTTCCCAGTTGGTTCAACACATTCAACATTTGCATCAAATCCATTAGGTACGGCAGTTGGTCTTGAAGTATTAAAAATGACTTCTGAAACTGATTACGAAAAAATGGTCATGGATAGTGGTGCTTACTTCCTTGAAGGCTTAAAAACACTTGAGAAGAAACACAAGGAGATTGGCGAAGTTGATGGTTTAGGCTTAGCACTTCGTGCAGAAATCTGTACGGAAGATGGTTTTACAGCCAATAAAGCACTTGTTGACAAAATGGTTGATATTGGTATGTCAGGTGATCTTGATTGGAAAGGTACCAAAATGGGCTTAGTACTTGATATTGGTGGTTACTATAAAAATGTAATTACTTTTGCGCCATCGTTACATATTTCTCGTCAAGAGATTGATCAAGGTATTGAACTTCTTGATCAATTAATTACACGAGCTAAAAAAGAACTTTAATCATTCATTTTAAATCCCCGCCAATATCTATTGGCGGGCTTGCGTGTTACAGTCAATCATATGAACGTTATGAAATACATCAATCAGTTAGAACCCAATGAATTAATAGACAATTTTCTAGAGCATCCCCCGCAAGACTTTTCTGCATGGCTTAGTGAAGATGGTGTGCCTGTTTTTTCAGCAAAGTTTGATCTTTTGACTACGGCTGATGATGATTTCAGACATAAAATTCAGAAGCTGCCTTTTTATCATAAATGGCAACGCTACTTAAAACCCAATACCTGCTTTGTTGGAGCAACTGTTTCTGAATATACGTTATTAAATGATAAAGTTGATGAAAATCAATTATCTGAAAGCCTAAAAACGGCTTATGCTAAACAATATCCTTTCTTGATTGTTAAAGATATTCCTGTTTCATCGCCTTTATTGAGTGAAAAAGACAACAACTATTCATTGCGCTTTATTTCATCACTAAAAGCGCAAGGTTTTATTGAAGTTGAAGGGCAAGCATTGGCTTGGGTACCGATTGATTTTAGTGATATAAATGAAGTCTTTTCCCGTTTTTCGTATAGTCGACGTAAAAATTTTAGACGAAAACTAAAAGCACGAGACAAACTAACCATTCATATTTTGCATAGTGGTGATGATTGTTTTTATCAGCAAACGGTTATAGATGAGTATTACCAACTTTATCTTAATGTTTATGAGCAAAGCGAAATACATTTTGATTTATTGACTAAATCTTTTTTTACTCAGCTATTACAAAATAAAACCCAAAATGCACATATTGTGACTTATTCTCATGATGATAAATTGGTTGGGTATAATATTTGTTTTGTGGTTAATAATATGTTAGTTGATAAATATATCGGCATGGTTTATCCACAGGCAAGAGAACTCAATCTTTATTTTGTCAGTTGGTTTGTTAATCTTGAATATGCTTTGCAACAAGGTTTTAGTCACTATATTGCAGGTTGGACAGATCCTGAAGTTAAAGCCTCATTAGGTGCAAAATTTACCTTTACAAAGCATTTAGTTTATATCCGCAATCGATTATTAAGAGCTGTATTACGAAGATTGATTGGTCATTTTGAAAGTGACAAGGAGAAAGTAGCATGACATGTCCTATTATTCTCAACTTTGATCAAAGTGTTGGTAAAATCGATCATGCTAATACAATTGATGTTACTCAGTGGCAAGACGCAATTCGTTTTGGCTGTACTAAAAAGACGTTTAACCAATTTAACAATGTGTTACAGCAATTTTTACCTGAAAGTCATGGTACAGTACTAATGGGTAGCGGTGATTTTCATCATATTTCATTATTGCTTATTGAACGTTTAGCACAGCAATATTCTGCCGATAATCCAATTCAAGTGGTGATTTTTGATAATCACCCAGACAATATGCGTTATTTGTTTGGTATTCATTGTGGATCATGGGTAAGTTATGTGGCGAATTTACCTTTTGTTAGCCATGTACATGTGCTTGGCATTACCTCTCATGATATTGGGATTACTCATTTTTGGGAAAACCGATGGGCACCACTGTTTCATAAAAAGTTGACCTATTGGAGTTTAGATGTCAATGTTGCATGGGCTAAAAAAATAGGCTTAGGGCATAGCTTTCGGCATTTTGCTACACCAGATGATCTTATTGCTAACTTCCTATCGGAACAATATCACAGCGCACAGCCTGTTTATGTTTCGATTGATAAAGATGTATTAAGTGAAGAGGTGATTCACACTAACTGGGATCAAGGTAAATTACAAACTTATCACCTACTTGATACCATTTCGTCAATTAAATCTAGAATTATCGGTAGCGATATTACGGGGGAACTATCAATATGGCAGCCATCAAATTGGTTTAAACGTTTACTTAGTTCGCTTGATAAACAACCTACTATATCACCAAATAACCTTATCAATTGGCAGCAAGAACAGCATCAGCTTAATTTAACCTTATTAAAGGCATTAGCGGCATAAATTTTTATAAAAAAGTTCAGGAAAGTAAGTGTTTAAGTATAAAAATCACCCACTTTCCTACTATGATTGGAACTTAACTTTGAATATTGTCTGACTCTTGTTTAGATAATTTACTTTCTGCTAACGCTAAAAAGAGAATGCCTGAAACAATTAAAATTGTACCAATTAATTTAAATAATGTAATTGGTTCATGAAATAACCAGATTGAAACCACCATAACGGTTACAACTTCAAAGTGAGATGCCGCAAAAGCAGGCCCTACAGGCGCTTTTTTTAGTAGTGTCATCCAAGTAAAAAAAGTTAAAATATACCCAGCTATTGAGATATAAATCCACGGATTAGTAAATACACGAATTAGCCAATCAACACTCATTGCTAATGGTTCTGCGTGCATTGCAGTTAATTTAAAACTACATTGCGCAATGGTGTCAAAAAACAGCAATACAGTGAATCCAATTATATAAAATCTGGCCATATTAAGACATCCCTACAAAAATAACGCCTGCGGTGATTAATAACATACCAATTAAGCGATAGATGGTCAGTAATTCCTTAAAAATCATTCGACCTACTAGCATAATAGTAATGATATTAAATGAAGCAAGTAATACGCCCTGCGAAAGCGGTACTAACGTTAAAAAGGCTAACCATAATAAAAATTCAGCCACATAAGCGATAATGCCAACCCAAATCCACTTATTTTTAGCTAAATCTAACCAATAGTACCAACCATCGCGGTTATTGGGTGCAATGGCAGCAAATTTAAAAGCGACTTGCCCTAATGTATCAAAACAGATATTACTAACCCAAAGAATGATAACTAATGGTGACATTATGCTTTGATTTCCTCTGCAATCTTATCAAAGAATGATGCACATTCTTTGATTACTTCACGGCGTTGGCTATCAATAGTAATTAAATGGTAACTATCATTTAATACCACTAATTTTGTTGGCGCTGATACCGATTTTTCAACTAATTTGGCATTGGTTTCTATATTAGCGATATCATCGTTACCAGAATGCATAATTAAACAGGGTGAAGTCACCTTAGGTAATTGCTTACGCATCTCTTTTGCCAGTAATTGCATTTCGGCAAGTGCAGGGAACGGGTTACCAGCAAGCCCTGCTGATGCCGCATCGCCACTTAACATACTTTCAGAAACCACAGCTCGAATACGCTCGTCTTTAAGCCCGTAAGGTGGTTTTTCAATAAACACTTTCTTTTGGAAAATACCCAATTTCTTAAAATAAACCAGTAAGAAAAACAGTTTTTTTGCCCAAAATGGCATGCTCCAACCATCATAACAAAATGTTGGTGCTAATACGCCAACACCTTTAATTTGTGCAGGTCTGTCTGCAGCCAACTTTAGTGCCAGTAATGCCCCCATTGATAAACCTGCTACAAATAGATTCTCTACATGCTGTGCTAAATAATCAGCCCCATCTTGCACGCTTTTATACCAATCTTGCCAAGTTGTTTTACATAGATCTTCTTCGGTGCCGCAATGACCAGCTAATTGAATGGCATAAACGGTAAACCCTGCTTTATTTAAACCATTGGCTAAAATTCGCATTTCATTGGGGGTGCCAGTTAAGCCATGAATCAATAGCACACCGTTTTTATTACCGGGTAGAAAGTAAGATAAATCTTCAATTTTGCTCATTAAAATCCCTTATTCTTTTACCATCATGACAGGAATAACCGTTTGTCGGGCTTGTTTTAATGCATCGGTTACATCTGCAAAGCTGGTGATTTTACGGTGTACTATTTTATTTTTTTCACAATAATTAACGAGCTTATCTTTGGCAAAAACAAAATCAACATTGTGTGATACGCAATAGTCTGACGTACCATCGCCAACATAAAGAATCTGCGTAAAATGCTGTTGTTTTTTGACATGGTTACATTTGCAGTTACCACTTTGCTTGATACAACCTTTATTCGCATAAGGGAACTCTAGGCGCCAACTACGAACATTATTATGCATCAGTTTATTGGCAAAAATAGGTAAATTCTCAATGCCATGACGCTTTAAAATAAAATCAATGGCATAATCCAATCCATCACTCACTACGTGAACGGGAATGCTATTTTTTTCGGCGTAATTGATAAACGCTTTAAAATCAGGATCAATTTCAATTTGTGATAAAACGCAATTAAGCTCCTCTAAGCTGGCGTCCATTAAAGCAATTTGTTTGCTCATACACTCTTGAGAGCCAATTTTGCCATTAACCCATAATTCTTCAAGCTCATCACAACCTTCTTGACCAAAATGGCTAAGTAATGTGTCAGTCACATCTTTTACACTAATCGTACCATCGAAATCACACAAAACAATTGGTGTTTGATGTTGTGTATAAGAGGGATGAAAAATAGTGTTTGTTATAGATGAAAAAGTATTCATGTTTGATATAAAAACAGTCTAATTATAGATATTGGCGCAAATTCTCTCATAGAGTGACAATAAACTTTGTAGGCTCTTTGTATATATTTTGTAACGGGGGATAAATTGTCTGTATAATGGCGTATCTTCAGAACAAGCGGTGGTAACTAAAAACAGATAATGAGTGAACGTATATTAATCATCGAGGATGATCAACGGTTAGCCAACTTAATTCAAGTTTATCTTATTCGACAAGGCTATCTTGTTGAGTGGCATAATAGTGGTGCTGGCGCTGAAGAAAAGATCCAACAACTAAATCCTGATTTAGTCATATTAGATGTCATGCTACCTGAAAAATCGGGTTTTGATATCTGCCGAGATATTCGTGCATGGTTTACTAACTATATCCTAATTATGACTGCTAGCGAAGATAATATTGATGAAATTGTAGGGCTTGAATTAGGGGCAGATGACTACTTGGCAAAGCCTGTTGAACCAAGACTACTGCTTGCTCGAATTCGAGCACTATTACGACGAAAACAAATAGAAACCGACAAAGACAACACTAAAGAACTTGTCATACCTCAGAATAATAAAACACTAATCTTTGACCAATTAGCCATCGATGGCGAAAATCGCAAAGTCCTATTGCAAGAACACGAGATTGATTTAACCACCGCTGAATTTGATCTGCTTTGGCTATTAGCCATTAACGCAGGGAACATTTTGTCTCGAGATGATATTTTTTCACAAGTTCGCGGTATTGATTTTGATGGTAGTGATCGTTCAATTGATGCGCGAGTTTCAAGACTTCGACGTAAATTACTTGATGATCCCGATAATCCATCACGCATCAAAACCGTTCGAGGTAAAGGCTATTTATTTATGCGAGAAGGGGAAAACCATTGAGACAATTACTTGCTAAGCCGCTATTTTTTAATCGCCGAATTGTCTTTTACCTCGTTATTTTACTATCATTGCAATGTATTATTGCCTATGGTGCATTACTGGTATTTGATTCGCTACCTTCATCATTAACTGATATGCCCGATGATCATATTGTCTTTCGTGAATCGCAACGGGGCACGGTTAACTTGATTCGCATGCGCATTGATGAAAACAAAGATCGTCCTCTACAAAATGTTGTTGACGAATTACAGCCCTATTTTGGCTATCCTATCACCATTCTACCGACTAACACGCCACTACCCAATACGGTGAACAAAGAATTAGAAAAATTAGGATTTTCATATGATAGTGATGAAGAGGTCATCTATATTGGTCTAAAAGACGGTCATTTGTTGCAATTAGGTCCAATGGTGATGCGAGATATTTTAAAATCCAATACAATGTCATTATCTGTGTTTTTAATTATCTGGGCTTTGTTCAGCGCGATTATCTTTTTTATTTTAATTTATATGGCTTTTAGTGCTGTTTGGAAAGATTTAGTCAATATCAGACAGACAGCTGAACAGCTAGGGCAAGGTAATTTAAAAGCACGGACAGTAAACGTAAAAGGCTGGTTATTTAAGCCACTTGCCAACGTACTCAACAACATGGGGATGCACATTGAACACTTAGTCAGCACCAATCAAACCATATCCCACGCAATGGCTCATGAACTGCGTACACCACTGGCTCGAATGCGATTTGAACTAAGCATGCTTGAAGAATCTCACGACGAACAAGAACGATTATTGCTACAAAAAGGCATGGGTGATGATATTAACGAACTTGAAACATTAATCAATGCCAGTCTAAATTACTTTAAAATGCAACAAAGTAATATTGAACTCAACTTAACGCGTGTATCGCTAAAACAGTGGGGAGAAAGGATCTGTCAATCGTTAATATTATTTAAACCCAAAGACTTTGAACTTACTTGCAATAGCCAAAATATTCAAGCAAACATTGACACCAATTTAGCCGAAACGATCGTCAAAAATCTATTGCTCAATGCCTTTAAATATGCCACGCATAAAGCCGTATTAAACATTAGTAAACAAGAAAATCGCGTCATTATTGAAATTGATGACGATGGTACGGGCATCCCCTTTGAAGCACGAGAAAAGATCTTCATGCCTTTTGCTAGACTCGATACCAGTCGCACCCGCTCAACAGGTGGATACGGACTAGGTTTAGCTTATGTAAAATTAATGGCTGAATTTCATGATGGCAAAGCGTTTGTTGTTACAAGTCCATTAGGTGGCGCAAGATTTGTGGTTTCATTAAAATCAGGTGATGAATAGCGACTGGATTGATAGGTTAATGTGGTCAAAAAGTTGTCAGGAAAGGTATTGATTTTATTGAAGTTTTTATTTGTGTTTTTTTAGTTAACACATTGGTTATTTTATTAAAAAACGGCATTGTTTAAACAAAAGCCAATTTTGTCGATACAAATAACCTGTTTTCCGTTTCAGAAATAACAAAAATTTGTTATATTCATCCACCAACACAAAAAGTAATGGCAAGCAAATATTCTTAATTTGTTATTAATAAATATATCATCAGAGGTTTTTTTATGAGCGGTTCACTACCGACAGAGACTGAAACTCGTCCAACTAACTTTATCCGTCAAATTATTGATGCGGATCTTGCTGCTGGCAAATATAAAACAACGCATACCCGTTTTCCGCCTGAGCCAAACGGTTATTTACATATTGGCCATGCTAAATCAATCTGTTTAAATTTTGGCATTGCACAAGACTATCAGGGCAAATGTAATTTACGTTTTGATGATACCAATCCAGCTAAAGAAGATGTTGAATATGTTGAATCGATCAAACAAGATGTTCGTTGGTTAGGATTTGAATGGGATGGCGACATTTGCTATTCGTCTGATTATTTTGACCGATTATATGAATATGCCATTGAGCTTATCAAAAAAGGACTTGCCTATGTTGACGAGTTATCTACTGATGAAATTCGCGAATATCGGGGCACATTAACTCAACCTGGTAAAAACAGCCCTTATCGTGATCGTCCTATTGACGAAAACTTAGCACTGTTTGAGCAAATGAAAGCAGGTAAATTTGCTGAAGGAAAAGCCTGCCTAAGAGCTAAAATTGACATGGCTTCACCATTTATCGTGATGCGTGATCCTGTGATATACCGTATTAAGTTTGCTGAGCACCACCAAACAGGTAACAAATGGTGCATTTACCCAATGTATGACTTTACACATTGCATTTCTGATGCGATCGAAAACATCACACATTCACTCTGTACGCTTGAATTCCAAGACAACCGTCGTTTATATGATTGGGTATTAGATAATATCACTATCGAAGCACGTCCACACCAGTATGAATTTTCAAGATTAAATTTAGAGTATGCCATTACCTCTAAACGTAAATTAAACCTATTAGTATCAGAAAAAATTGTCGATGGTTGGGACGATCCACGCATGCCAACCATATCGGGACTGCGTCGCCGTGGCTACACACCAGCTTCGATTCGGGAATTTTGTCGCCGAATTGGTGTTACCAAGCAAGAAAACACCGTTGAAATGAGCACGCTTGAGTTTTGCATTCGTGAAGACCTGAACGAAAATGCACCACGTGCAATGGCGGTGCTCGATCCTGTTAAGGTCGTGATTGAAAACTTTTCAGATAATATTGATGAAATACTTAGCATGCCAAACCACCCAAATCGTCCTGAATTAGGCACGCGTGAAGCGACCTTCACCCGTGAAATCTATATCGACCGAGCCGATTTTAGAGAAGAAGCCAACAAAAACTACAAGCGCCTAGTACTTGGTAAAGAAGTGCGTTTGCGTAATGCCTATGTAATTCGTGCTGATCGTGTTGAAAAAGACGCCGAAGGCAATATCCAAACAATCTATTGTAGCTACGATCCGGCTACATTAAATAAAAACCCAGAAGATGGACGTAAAGTAAAAGGCGTAATTCATTGGGTTTCGGCTAAGTTTGCAAAATCTGCTGAAATTCGCTTATATGATCGTCTATTTAACACACCAAATCCAGGTGCTGCCGAGGACTTCTTAGCGACCATCAATCCAACATCTTTAATCATTAAACAAGGCTTTGTTGAAGCAAGCTTACAAAATGCCGAGGTTGGAATGGCTTATCAATTTGAACGTGAAGGCTACTTCTGTTTAGATAGCAAATATGCAACCGACGATAAGCTAGTGTTTAACCGAACCGTTGGTTTAAGAGATAGCTGGAACGAAGCATAATTTAACTCAACCATTCGCCGACTTATTGGGTCGGCGAATGTCCGCATTACAGTAATTTAATTCATCCTAGCCAAATTCAATC
>NZ_WTEW01000141.1:0-306 GCF_009795865.1 Gilliamella sp. Pas-s27 | reverse complement strand
CGTGAAGCAGAATTTAACAATATAGATTATTTACAACAACATAGTACTAAGGATTTTTATTTTAAAGTAATAGTATCTAAAAAGAAAAATGAAGAAGCAAATATCGTTGGGATAAAAATATATAGCAAACACGATGGCAAGCTTATTCAAACTATTACAGGTATCAAAGGATGTGAGTTTCATGGTTATGCTAATATTGTGAATCATGAAAAATCTGATTATAATTTTGATGGCGATAATAATGACTTTTATCTCTTCAAAGATAGATTGAGTGGACCTAATAGAACAGCCGAATATTACGTCTAT
>NZ_WTEW01000140.1:0-306 GCF_009795865.1 Gilliamella sp. Pas-s27 | reverse complement strand
GGTATGATAAATCCTCAACAAAGGAGATTATCTGATGACAAGACAACTAAGTAGTGAATTTAAACGAGAGTGTGCAGAATTAGTTCTGAATTATGGTTATGCACATAAAGATGCCGCAAAAACAATGAATGTTAGTATTTCATCAATCTAGCGTTGGGTAACGCAATATAGAAAAGAACGACAAGGTATTACGCCTAAAAGTAGTGCGCTGACACCTGAGCAAAAACGAATACAAGCTTTAGAGAAACAAGTTAAACAGCTGCAAAGTGATAATCAGTTATTAAAAAAAGCTTCAGCCTTCTTCGC
>NZ_WTEW01000139.1:0-315 GCF_009795865.1 Gilliamella sp. Pas-s27 | reverse complement strand
AATGGAAAGATATGAATTATGGTTATTGGCATGATAGTATTGAAGATTTTTCTTTCTATTTTGAATTTAATGATTTTGCAAGCGATTATGCACTACTTAATATGCCAGAAGCTTATTTTACACAAGGGGATGGTTATACCATTTATAAAGGTACGCGTGAGAGTAATAACTTAAAATTAGAAGAGTGGGTGGTTAAAGGTAAATATTTTGAAGACAATTTGGAATTTAATAGTGACGGGTTAGGTTATATTTTTACTTTAGGTATTCATGTAACAGATCCAACTTATAAAACACCTCGATTACATGTAGAAATGT
>NZ_WTEW01000138.1:0-317 GCF_009795865.1 Gilliamella sp. Pas-s27 | reverse complement strand
AACCCAAACCGCCAGCACCAATACCCCAGCACTTTCCAAGCTATCTGCTGATGGTAAGGCATGGTTTATTCACCCAGTGGCGATGGTGGATTATTTTAATATTGACACAACACTCTGGCATGAGCCGTTAAAAAACCCTCAAAGGACGCTTTATAACTCAGTCGAAAATAAAAAAAAGGTTAATGGCGCTTTTGGTTTTGTAAGAAATGGAGGGGCAAAATCACATGCGGGTTTAGATATCTTTGCTGATATCAATACCCCTTGTTATGCGTGTTTAGACGCTAAAGTAGTGGGCTACATTACTGAAGTTAAGGATA
>NZ_WTEW01000137.1:0-326 GCF_009795865.1 Gilliamella sp. Pas-s27 | reverse complement strand
TTATCTTTACTTAAAAATGAAACAAAGGCACAACCTAGAGAATATTTATTTGTTGGCATTGATGATTTTTCACGTGAACTTTATGCCAGTATTCATCCTGATAAATCCCAATTTAGCTCAGTACAATTTTTTTCAAAATGATGTATTAGCCTAGTTTCCTTATACCATTGAATGTACTTATTCCCATAATGGACGTAAATATCAAGGCACAAGTGAACACTTATTTGTCAAAACGTGTCATGCCATCGTATCAATCAAAAATTCACCCAATCCGCATGCCCACAAACCAATGAGAAAGTCGAAAGAATGATACGAACTTTGAATTG
>NZ_WTEW01000136.1:0-330 GCF_009795865.1 Gilliamella sp. Pas-s27 | reverse complement strand
CTATCAAGCCATCCCGCTCTAATGAACTTAGGGACACGGTACGAGGGTAACATACCGTATTGCGTTTTTTTTCCTGAGGGGAAAGGCTGTTATCTAATGATAACGGAAATTTATTCCAGTAACTTATGTTTAAAGCTAGTTGCCCATCTTGTCCATGAAGGTATAATACCTTACTCGATTCTATCCAGTATGGTTTATTTTCAAGCATAAAACGAATCGTAAAAACATCGTTATCATCCACTGGATTAGAATACACACTCGGTAACCTAATCGCTTGCCCCTGTCCACCACTAATCAGTTCAACTATATCTGGAATATCTGACAGCTTTA